>CAYFVC010000047.1:0-16942 GCA_964346665.1 uncultured archaeon | reverse complement strand
TGACGAAGGAATTAGAAGAAAAGGAATACCAATCAAAACCGCAGGAAGAAGAGAAAAATGAAGAGCCGGAAGAACCCCCCAAGAAGGAGGAAAAGAAGAAGGAAGAATACGAGCTTTAGGCCTTGCTTATAAGTGAGATAAGGTTTCCGACTATTTCTGCATGTTCTTTTTCTTCATTAGCGATGTCTTGGAAGAAGGACTTCAGCGATGGGTTTTCGAGGGAATTCACAATCTCCAAATACATCCTTTGAGCTTCTCCCTCCATTTTCAACATCTCCTGCAAGTGCGAGAGTATCTCTTCCTTAGTATTCATCACGCGGATCACCCGAAAGTATATTTATAAGGTTCGATAGGATTTCCTTATGCCTTCTCGAATCGTCCGATAGTTTTGTCAAACCACTTTTCAGTTTCAGAAAGGTTGTTACCTTGAAATGAGAGTGTTGGACGCTAGAAATATCTATTTTTGCGAGGTTCTCAATGAATTCGTCCTCAAAAGCGATTATCTCTTCCATCTTCCTCAGTAGTTCTGCTTTCTGCATTTTATCCTTTTAGAATTCGAGCAAGGTTTTAAATTGGTGTGGTTGAACGTGATATTTAAAAACCCGTAAGTGTATATATAAAGAAAAGGAGTTTTTTATGGCAGAGGAGAGAGAAGAAGAAATGGAAGAAGAACAGGTAGAAGAAACAACAGAAGAGGAAACAGGGGAGAGAAAGGACAGATTCGGAAGAACACTGCATAAGGTAAAATGTTCCGAATGCGGAAGAGAAACGGAAGTTCCTTTCAAACCTTCTGGAGACAGGCCTGTCTATTGTAGGGATTGTTATCAAAAGCATAGACCAAGAAGGCGCTAAATTTATTTGATTAGCATTTTCTGATTCTTCGTTATGATTTGCTTAGGGTTTGCTCTTTCCCTCAGAACCGGATTCAGATCACGAATTTTTAAAATATATTTTCCAGAATACAAAACTTTATAAATAACCTAAATCTACAATATATTGGTATTTTAAATTTAATAAACACAATATATTGTGTTTTTGATCGGTAGTGAAAAATGAGAATTTAGGTGGGATAATGAATTGTCCGTACTGTGCAAGTGAGGATCTGAAGGTTATTGATAAGAGGGAATCGGATGATAGATCCGTACGGAGGAGGAGGGAATGTTTGAAATGCGGGAAAAGGTTTACCACTTATGAGAGGATCGAATCCGCTGATCTTATTGTTGTGAAGAAGGACGGGGGGAGGGAACGTTTCGATAGGAACAAGCTGAAGGGTGGTATTCTAAAGGCTTGCGAGAAGAGACCGATCACTAACGAAACGATTGAAAAGATCGTGGACGAGATAGAGACAGACTTGAGAAACGAGGATGATGTTGAAATCCCTAGCAAGAGGATAGGGCAGCTTGTCATGAAGAAGTTAAAACGAACGGACAAGGTAGCTTACATAAGGTTCGCTTCTGTTTATCGAGAATTCGCGGATATCGAAAGCTTTGAGAACGAGCTGAAAAAACTGAGCAGAAAAAAGGGGTGATAAGATGATAAAGAAAATTCGAAAACGTGACGGAAGGGTTGTGGATTTTGAAAAGGAAAAAATAACTAACGCTGTTTTCAAGGCCGCGAAAGCGGTCGGAGGTGAGGATTACGGACTAGCGAAGGTGTTGGCGGAACAGGTCATTCATAAACTCGAAGAGAAGTTCCCGAAGGAAATTCCTTCGGTTGAGGACGTCCAAGATATGGTGGAGAAGGTTTTGATAGAAAATGGTCATGCCAAGACAGCTAAGGCTTACATTCTCTACAGGAAGGAAAGGGAAAAAGTCAGGGAGGCGAAGGAAATACTCGGTGTGAGGGATGAACTCAAACTTCCCGTGAACACGATAAAGGTTCTGAAGGCGAGGTATTTACTTAAGGATGAGGAGGGGAATGTGATAGAATCGACAGGGGAGCTTTTCAGAAGGGTTGCGAGACACCTCGCCCTTGTTGACATCCTTTATAACGAAAGGGTATTCGACAAGAACAAGGGGCAGACGGTGAAGAAAGTCCCAGAGCTTGAAGGTCTTCCTAAAAAGGCAAAGGACACCGGACTGAACATAAACAACGTTCTAATGCTCCACAAAGCCTACCATAGACTTAACCTCAGGAAGCATATGAAAGTCACGTTCAGTGAACTTCTCGAAATCCTCAGAAACAAATGGGACGAGGTAAAAAAGAGGGAGAATGAATTTTACGGGATTATGACGAACTTCGAATTCATGCCGAATTCTCCAACACTCATGAATGCTGGCGCCCCGTTAGGACAGTTATCAGCGTGCTTCGTTTTGCCTGTTGGGGATTCGCTTGACAGCATATTCGATACGCTGAAACACACCGCTCTAATCCACCAAAGCGGGGGAGGTACGGGATTTTCCTTCTCGAAGTTGAGGCCCAATGGAGATGTTGTGAAATCAACGAAAGGGATCGCTTCAGGTCCGCTCTCTTTCATGCGAGTATTCGACGTCGCAACAGAGGTGATAAAACAGGGAGGAAAGAGAAGGGGAGCGAATATGGGGATCATGAGGATAGATCACCCTGATATCCTCGATTTCATAACCTCGAAGGACAGCGAGAATCGGATACTCACGAATTTCAACATCTCTGTTGCAGCCACTGATAGGTTCATGAAAGCGCTCGAGAACAACGGGGAATATGAATTGGTAAGCCCTAGGACAGATAAGGTTTTCAAAAAATTGTTCGCACGCCAGGTGTGGGAGATGATAACATATCAAGCATGGAAAACGGGTGATCCTGGAGTGATATTCATAGACGAGATTAACAGGCACAACCAGACTTCTCATATAGGAGATATAGAGGCGACTAATCCATGTGGCGAACAGCCGTTACTTTCGTACGAATCCTGCAATCTAGGTTCGGTTAACCTTTCGAAAGTGATCAAGGAAACCAAAGATAAGAAAGAGATAGAATGGGAAAAGCTAAAGGGGATCGTCAGATCATCCGTCCATTTCCTGGACAATGTTATAGACGCGAATTTCTATCCGCTCAAGCAGATAGAGTTCATGACACACGCGGATCGTAAGATAGGTCTGGGTGTGATGGGCTTTGCGGACATGCTGATTACGCTAGGTATACGCTACGATTCGGAGGAAGCCTTGAAACTCGGGGAGAAGGTTATGAAGTTCGTAACAGAAGTCGCGAGGGAGAAATCAGTAGAGCTCGGAAAGGAGAGGGGAAGCTTCCCGAACTTCAAGGGAAGTATATGGAGTAAGAGGGGACACAGGCACATGAGGAACGCAACCGTGACAACGATAGCCCCGACAGGGACAATAAGCATCATCTCGGACTGCTCGGGCGGGATAGAACCGCTGTTCGCAGTTGCTTTCGTGAGGAGAAATGTTTTGAGTGGGGAGGAAGATCTCGTGGAAGTAAACAAGTTTTTCGAGGAATACGCGAAAGAGAAGGGATTTTATTCCGATGATTTGATGTACGAGGTTTCGAAAACGGGCTCACTAGAGGGGATCGAAGGCATTTCAAAGGAAGCGAAGGATTTGTTTAAAACAGCGCATGATGTGGATTACGAATGGCACATAAAGATGCAGGCTTCTTTTCAGAAATACACGGACAACGCTGTGAGCAAGACTATAAACTTGAGGAATGATGCGGGGATAAAGGATGTGGAGAGAGCATACGAACTCGCGTACAAACTGAAGTGTAAGGGGATAACGATCTACCGCGACCTCAGCAAGGTCGTTCAAGTTATTCACATAGGTGAGGAGAAGAGGAAGAAGATAAAGTACGTGAAGAGCGAGAAGGAGAAGAAGGAAATGGAAGAGTCCGAGGAAATCTGTCCCATGTGCAGGTCTAAACTGTACTTCGCGGAGGGGTGTTACACCTGCCTGAGTTGCGGTTATTCGAGGTGCGGATGAATGCTAACGAAAAACGCTATTTCGTACGTTATCTACAACAGGGACAGGACAAAGGTTCTTACGGTCAGGAGACCTCCGGATGACGAAATTCCTAATGTGTGGGGTCTTCCCGCGGGAACGGTCAAGGAAGGGGAAACCCCTGAACATGCTGTTTTGAGGTCGGGCAGGGAAAAACTCGGGATGAAAATCGAGGTTAAGGGGATGTTAAGTGAGGGGGAGATCGAAAGAGAAACGTATATATTACATATGAAACTATATGAGGCGGAGATAGCAGAAGGTGATCCGAAAGTTCCGCATGCCTCTGAGGGGACGCAATACGTGGAATGGAGATGGGCGGAACCGGAGGAACTGGAGGAAGCCGCCTCGAAAGGGTCTCTTTGTTCAAGGTTGTTTTTGGAAAGGTTAGGTAAAAGGTGATTATATGGGAATAGCGTGCGTATTCACGGGGAAGGGGAAGGGGAAGACTTCCGCTGCATTCGGTATGGCGATGAGGTTTCTTGGATATGGAAAGAAAGTGGTAGTTGTTCAGTTCCTGAAAGGGAAGAAAACAGGGGAACTGCTGCTCAAGAAGAATCTTCCCAACCTTGAAGTCGTCCAGTTCGGGACAGAGGATTTCGTGGATCTCAAGAACCCGTCCAGAGAGGATATAGAGCAAGCGAAGGAAGCTTTGTTTTACGCTAAACGTTTGCTTACAAGGTCCTACAGGCCTGATTTGCTCATCCTGGACGAGGTCAATGTCGCCCTTTCTTCAGGAATGGTTGGCGAAAAAGAAGTTTTGGAATTGCTCGAGAAACTCCCGGAAAAAACGAACTTGGTTCTGACCGGGAGGGGGGCGACAAAGAAGATCATACAGAAGGCGGATCTGGTGACAGAAATGAGGGACGTGAAACACCCTTTTTCGAAAGGAAAGAAAGAGAAGAAGGGTCTGGAATACTGAGGGATTTTATGGTGTTGTCTAGCGGGAGTATAAGGGAATTGCTGGATTCCGGAAGGCTCGTTGTCGAACCCTTAGGAAAGGAACAAATCCAGCCCGCTTCGATCGATCTCAGGATTTCGGATGAGATACTGATTCTAAAAGGGAAGGGGATAGACTTCGGGAAGGAACCGGAATATGAAAAGATCAAGAGGGATGAGATAGTTTTTCCCCCGAAAACCCATGTTCTCGTTAGAACAATCGAGAGGGTTGAACTACCGAATGATGTTGGGGGGATAACGAAGTTACGAAGCTCCCTCTCAAGGATTGGGGTGATGCTCAACAATGCGGGCTGGGTGGACCCAGGGTTCAAGGGAACGTTGACCTTAAGCATATTCAATCCGAACGATTCTCCTGTTAAAATACAAAAGGGGATGAGGTTATTCCAGCTCATTCTCCTTAGGCTTGACAAAGAGAGCGAAGGGTATTCGGGAAAATACGTAAACCAGACCGAGATCACGGGAAGCAGGGCTCATACGGATTGATAGCATGGAACAGAAAACAAAACAGAATGTTAGGGGTGATCAACGTTCTTTGACCATAACCCTCCAAAAACTAAGGCAGAAAAATTTGCTCGCTGTTATCCTAAGGCTATCGATTCTTACCGGAATAGGGATTGCCGGGAGGTTCGCCTTCCAGTGGTTGCCTAGCGTAGAACCGATTGTTCCCCTCGCAATTGCAATAGGGTTTTTCCTTGGTTACAAATACGCCTTGCCATCCGGGATGGGAGCGTTCTACCTTTCGAACTACTTTGTCTGGGGCTGGCAGGGACCCTGGACGATATTTCAGGTTGCAGGGACCGGAGCCGCCGCTATGACGGGGGATGTTTTCAGGAGGATTTCGAAATCCAAATATTCGTTCTTAACTTCCGTCATCCTTGGGACAATTTTATTTGAGATTATAGTTAATTTTTCATGGATCTTCATGTTCGGATTCTTTTCTTTTGAACTCGCATTCCTGGCTGCTTTGCCTTTCACACTCATACATATAGGGAGCAGTTGTGGTTTCGCTCTCGTAATATACGGATTTAAAGATAAATTCTCAGAATTAAATAAGGAGGATATCCTGTATGAACTTAAGGTACTTGTTAGCAGGCGTTTTGGTGATAGTAATAGTCGCTCTGGGAAGCCTCGGTCTAAATCAGATAGCAGGTTTTATCGTTTCAGGTGGAGAAAACCCAGAGGTTCGGGTTGAAATAGATAATGGAGAGGGAATTTCGACATACGATGTCGTTATAACACCGAGGGAATCCGCATTCGATGCGCTCAAAAGGGTGGCGGTGGTTGATTACAGGATATTCGCTACAGGTATTTTAATAACAGGGATAAATGGTGTTGAAAGTGATGACGATCACTACTGGCTCTACTTTGTGAACGGGGAAATGCCTGAGGTAGGAAGTGATTATTACCACCCGGTTGAGGGGGATGTGATAACTTTTCGATATCTTACAGCGGAAGAAGCAGCTGAGTATTTTTAATTGGATGTTGCACATAAATGTTATTACTATATGGTGAATTATAGAAAACTATTTAAATATATAGGTTAATATAATGTCTATGTCAAAGAGGAGAAAAAGGGAAGCTGATTTTGAGGTTCGAGAGAAAGAAGAGAAGGAGAGCAACGAGAAAGAAAAAGCTCCGGAAACAAGGGTTGTGAAACCGGGGGAGGTAAGCATGAAAAAAACAGTGCTTTACTCTGTTGTGGTCGCCGCGATATTTTTCGGGGTAGGGTTCCTTGTAAATCCCGCGATAACGGGTTATTCGATAGTTAGTTCTGAAACGAATGATCAGCTCATTTTCATTTCGCCTCCAGGATGCACGAATTGTGTTGAGCTTGAGCCGATGGCGAAGGAGGTCGCGAATACGTTAGGAATCCCGTTCGTTAAAACGGGTTTCGCCCAACAAATACAGAATCCTGGTTTTGTTTTAATTTACGACGACGTGCTCACGATATCTGGAATGGAGGATGAATACTCGTTGAAGGCTCAAGTCTGCATGCTCACTGGAAATGAGGATATATGCAACAGGGTGAAAGAACTTGAACCTGAGCAGACCCCTGAACAACCGCCAGCCCCTGATGTTCCGAAAAGTGACAAGCCCGAGGTCGAACTATTCGTGATGTCATTCTGCCCTTACGGAGTACAGGCAGAGAGTGCCATGAAACCCGTTGTTGATTTGCTTGGAGATAAGGCGGACATAAATGTAAAGTTCATAGTGAATGTTGGAGGCGACACACCGGACAGCGTCCAGTCCTTGCACGGGCCGCCAGAGGCCATGGAAGATTTGAGGCAGACATGTGTAAGGGAAAATTATGATTACACGACGTTCTGGAATTACGTTTCACAGATAAATGAGAACTGCTATTCCATATACAGGGATTCTGAAGCCATGGATGCTTGCTGGAAAGCAGCTGCAGAGAAAGCCGGTATAGATGTTTCGTCCGTGGAAAGTTGTTTAGAAACATCATCTGTGAATATAATAAAACAAGACGAAGCCACAGCGAACGGCTATGGCGTTACTGGATCGCCGACAATAGTTATAAACGGCCAAAGGGTAAGTCCAGCAAGAACGCCCGAGGGATTCAAGCAGGCTATTTGCAACGCATTCACAACTCCGCCTGAGGAATGTCAGCAAGCGCTTGAAGGTGGTTCAGAACAGCAGCCTACTGGCGGATGTGAATAAACACAGAATTGTTTTTTTTTTGGGAACAATTACTCATCATAAAACGGAACAAATGGCAGCAAGGCATCAATTATTTCGAACTCTGTGTTGTGTCCGCAGTTAGGGCATGTCTTAGGAGCTTCCTTCCCAACGAACACGTAATTGCATCTCCTGCATCTCCATTTGTCCATTCTCTCGCCTAAATTTTGTGAAACTTTTATTTATGGGAGAAAAGGTTTATAAATTTAAATCTTGTTCAGCTCTTCCGTTTCCTTGTAAACATCTATCGCGAAAAGCATGCTTAATGCAACCCAGATGAAGGAAAGCCAGATGAAGAACAACTCCGAACTCCTGAGGATTATCGTATCGGGAATCGTAATCAGTATGAAGAAGTTAATGAATGTGACTATCACCAGGCCCACGCCCAATATCATCCTGTGTTTTATGTATATGTACCCGGAACCCCAGATCACGAAATTCAGAAATGCAGCGATCCAGGGAGATTTCCCGTAACTCATGATTAGATATTATATTAAGTCAAGAATAAATATTATACATGGATATAGCTTCGTTGCTCTCAGGTTTTTTGTCATGGTCTCAAGAAGTTGCGGGAACTTGGGGATATCTTGGGATATTCATAGTCAACTTAATCGGATCAGCCACTATAATATTCCCTATACCCGCGTTTTTCATTGTGTTCGTATTTGGAGCCATCCTGAACCCGTGGCTCGTGGGTATTTCGGCCGCCTTAGGTGCTGTATTGGGAGAGCTCACAGGATACGCCATTGGATTTGGGGGGAAAAGGGTTATAGAAAAGAAACATGAACGCATACTCAAAAAAGCGAACGAGTGGATGGAGAAGCATAGGGCGTTCTTCATCATAACGCTGTTCGCTGCTACCCCGCTCCCCGATGATGTTATCGGGATAATCTGCGGGGCGATAAAATATGATCTTAGAAAATTTTTCCTTGCATCCCTCGCGGGGAAACTCATAATGAACCTCTCCATCGCCTTCGGGGGTTATTTCGGGATGCAATGGGTGCTCACGGTTTTCGGAGGAAGTTAGTAGGGGTTGATATGGTTTTCGGATTCGTCAAACCTGGGGGTTTTGATGTAGACAGGATTTACATTAGGATATTGTACCTGAAAAGCCTTCATTACTTTTTCTTCTCCCTTGCGGTAATGTCTCTGACAGCGGGCATAATGTTCTTCGATTTAACGACTTGGGAATCCTTGAACTTTTTCGTTCTGGGGTATTTCTACTTTGCAGCCTCCCTAGTTATAGCCTATTATTTCTATAAGGATTACAGAGAAACTCTGGAGCCAATTAAGGTTGTGAGGTTTTATCTCCTTCCGTACATGGTCCTTGTCTTCTTTACAATAGGGTTCATGGTGTTATTTGTTTTGACAGCCCCCTCCATTATCCAGCTCATACAATCCTTCCTCTTTGTTGACTACTACGTATTCTTTCTCATAGCGATAGGTTTCTTGCTCAGCAGGTTCAAGTTGGTTTCAAGACTTTTCGAAATGTACAATGTTTTTGTTTTCAGAAAAGCTAAGAAACTCGCCAAAAAATACGCTTACCTTGTGAATATCGATGAGTACGAGATCGGGAGCAGCCCGGAAATAGACGAGATATTTGATGAAATCTGGATTCACAAGAACTACCCATTGCCTTATATCAGAAAACTCGAAATAGCGATATGCGAGAGGCACATCGTTAAAATAAACAGGGCGCTGGTCAAAATGAGGGGAAGGGGGGTGGACGAGTCAGGGAAAAAGGTCATTGAAGCTCTTGAGAAACTCAAGCAAGATTATTTTGAAAAAATCAGGAAAATTGAGGAGAAGGTAGACTAGGTCTTCGGTTTTTTCTCTTTCCAAAGTTTCACAAGCTCAACGAAATCCTCGAATCTTATCACGACAAATGGATTCGTTCTGGAGAAGTTGAAAACCAGGAAGTTCAAATCCTTGTTTTCCAGTTCAATGATCTCTTTTTCAGGGAAGGAAACGTATTTTTTTGCTTTAGTTGTCTTCGCTTTCCCAAGGAATTCCCCCTCAACAACTATGTCGGCATTGGGTATGTCTGGTGAGGGTTGCCTGCCGGAAAGCGCTACCCTCCGAGAGTTTATCCCGTGTTTCGCGAGCTTGTCAACTACGTGGTATTCGAACCTCCTCCCCCTGGCGTAAGTTTTGACCATGAGAATATTTTGAATGTAAGATTAATAAAACTATGAAACACTGCACCCCGTGAGTTCGCTGATTCGCTTTAGAGACAGCACGCTCTCGTATTTCTTTCCCTTGAACACCCACGTGGGGAATTTCGTGACATCCTTTCTTTCACATGTGTTTTCGCATTCAATAGGATTCAGGTGTTCGAAGTTCTCTCCGAAAACGTTTTTTTGTTCCTCGCATCTCTCGCAGTTATCAGAAATGTAAAGGGTCGCTCCACTCTTGTAAATGCATTTTGCGAATGATTCAATATCCACGTCCACGAATTCTGCCGTCATAAAACCGGTATAAGTGGGGGGTTTGATAGAGTAGAAAATTACAGCTATCAGAATCAACATCAATGTCCCGCTCGCTATCATCATGTCCATTCCGTCTCTCATGCCAATTCTATTAACTACTATAAAGTAAAAATATATAAAGGTTTGTATCACGCGATTATAAGAACAAATTAAACAGCCATCCCAAAAGCAGGATCTGGGGGACGGTTATGATTGGTAACAGGAGAGCGGCTCGTTTCCCCACGTTCGACCACAGAAGCCCGATCTCGGTGTAATCCGTTGCAACGCCAGCGTTCAGGAAGACGAAGGAATTTCCGAAAGCTCCGGTCTGGTCGAAAATTTCGAAAGCCAAAGGGGCGGATCCTTCTGAACATACCTCTATAACAGTCGCTAGAATCAGCGTTACTAGCAAGCCGATCACCGTTGGTCCCAAGTAAAGCATGAACCATTCGTGAGGGATGAACGCTCTAGCGAAAGAAGCCATGAACATCCCTATTATTATCCACCACAGAACCATCTTAGTAAGCGACCACGAACCCTTGAAAATCCCTTTAAAATCGTTTTTCAAATTCTCCTTCGTTAATTTGTAACCCTTTATCCGTTTTTTCGCATCTTCGCGAACGGAGAAAGTTTCATCAACCTTCAGATCGCAGTATTTGCATTCAACCCACCCCCTGCTGTCGAGGACCTGATAGATAAGACCTGTTACTATCGCGATTATTATCGCGGATATCACGATGTAGAAAGCGTTGAGCCCGAAAAACCCGAACAAGAGGATTGTTATCGGAAGGTTTGCCCAGGGCGAGGCGAGGAGGAATGCTATCACAGAAGACGTGGAAGCTCCTTTCTTATACAACTCGATCGCTATCGCCAGGATTCCATGCGAGCAGGCGGACATAAGGAAACCGAGCAAGACCGAATAAAAAACCGACCTTTTCTTATGGAGGGTCAGATACCTTCTGATGTATTGGTTGGGGATGAAATGATCGATTACGCCTCCCAGCAGGAAACCGATTATCAAAGCCCACCATATCAATCCCAAGTAATCCAAGAAGGCGAAGGTTAAAGGGTTCAGAGAATCCACGAAAAAGGAAACTATCAAGATAACAACCACAACGATTGAGACTACAAACAATCTCTCTTTATACCATTTCCTAGCGGGTTCTGTGCATTCCACACATTCCTCGCCTTTTATTCCATGTTCTTTCTCGTATTTTTCGATACACTGTTGACTACAGAAATAATGTCCGTGCTTCCTTATGTGACCCTTCATCCCGCATATCGGGTCTATTCTGTTCTCTTTCTTTCCCATTCTAACACCATTAGAATTATTTCCCAAAAGGACTTATTTCCCTCAGCTTTTTAACGATCTCCTTCACCGATTTTACCGTGTAATCTATTTCTTCTTTGGTTGTGTATTTAGATAAAGTTAACCTGAGCGATCCGTGCGCATCCTCGTGCTTCCCCCCGATTGCGAGGATGACATGGGAAGGTTTCAAATCCGAAGAGTAGCAGGCGGAACCCGTTGTCGCCACAATGCCTTTCATGCTCATATGCATAAGCAGGCTCTCTCCCTCTATGAATTTGAAGGTTACATTTACGTTGTTGCAGATTCGTTTTTTTCTAGGTCCGTTCAGAACGGTGTTCGGTATTTTCAGCAATTCATTCGTAAGATAATCCCTCATCTTCGAAATCTTCCTGTTTTCTTTCGAAACCTCTATGGCTTTAGCGAAGCCCATTATCCCCGGAACGTTCGGAAGGTCAGGCCGGGTTTCGGATTTCTCTCCGCCCTCGAAAAGCCGTTGCAAGCGTAAACCTTTCCTAACGTATAAAGCTCCGACACCTTTCGGTCCGTGAATCTTGTTCGCGGATATCGAAAGCAGATCAACCCCCATTTTCTTAACGTCTATTGGAACTTTCGTGAAGGACTGGGTAGCGTCCACGTACAGGAGAACTCCGTGTTTTTTGCATACGCTTCCAATCTTTTCGATATCCTGGATCGTTCCTATCTCCGGGTTCGCGTGCTGGACAACAACGAGGAGAGTTTCGGAAGTTATGGATTTTTCTAATTTCTCGGGATCGACAAACCCGTCTTTGTCCACGTCGAGATATGTCGTTTTGTAACATCCCATGCTCGCTAGCGAATTGAAGATATCAAGAATCGGTTTCCTCTCGATTTTTGTCGTTATTATGTGGTTCTTCTTGCTTTGGGAGAAACAAACCCCCTTTATCGCCAGGTTATCGTTCTCTATCTCCCCTGACGTGAAAACGATTTCTTCTGATTGGGAATTTATAGCCTTCGCTATCACCCCCCTCGCTTTTTCGATGTCCCCCTTTATTTTCAGACCATAAGAGTGTCCGTACTCGGTGGAGGAAGGCGGACCGTAATATTCCAGGAAATACCTTTTCATTTCCTTTAGAACTTCAGGATCGAGCTTTGTGGTCTTCGCGTTATCAAGGTAGATGAGTCTCATAGAAAAAAATATATAACACCGTTATATAAATATCTTTCAGAATAAAAGGAACCTCTTTTTCACACAAACCAGGTTAATCCTATTATAAGGGCGTACACAACAACCCCCAGAACGAAGTATATAGCTTTGCCTGTCGTTTCTTTCGGGATGGAATCCCTGATCACTATGTAAAGCAACCCCCCAACAATGAAGCCGAGAAGCGCGTGCAAAATGTGTGGAGGTATCATTGCGAAATACGCAAGCAAAACCCCAAATAATGTTGAACAAGAGAGAACTATTTTAAGCAAAATCCTTTCCCTTATGCTTATATGTATCCCCTTCAGAGAAGCGCTGCTGAGTGCTGTGTGAAACAGGATGGGCACGAAAAACAACACGCCTCCCACGACATTTATGTTCAAAAGCTCAACCAGAAGTATCCCTATGACAAAATGGTAGAAAAAGAACATAGTCGAATGCGCGACCCTTAACTCCTCGTGAAGGGTTTCCTTGGATTCTTGCTGGTAAATGTGCTTCTCTATCAGATGGAAACACGCGAATCCCGCTAGGATGAAAAGGAAAAGAAACTGGTTAAGCGATTCTATCCCCTTGTAAACCTCCGGAAGTAGAAGAAGGAAGATGTAGGTTATCGAAATGCCCGCAACGAAAGAAACCAGTTTGTGTTCAATGACCGGGTCCTTCGGATGAATCCTCTCATTGAAATAATGGACTACCGCCAAAACCAAACCCAAGACCACAGCCAGCATATTAATTATAATTTGTCTATTTTCATAATAAAATAAGAATTTAAGCTTTTCAGTATTATTACTCTAATATAGGAGGATAGAATGAAGAAAAAACTATATTGGATCACACCCATTTTACTGTCATTAGTACTGGTTTTTTCCATTATGACAGTATCAGCAAAGTATGACAAAGAAGTTACAAAAAGGTTTTTTGATAAAAACACCTTGTTTGAAAGGGTCATTGCTGACGATTTCGACAAAGAAGACATTGAATTTTTCATGAACAAGGGTTGTTTATTGATACACAAGCTAAAACGCTCATCATCTTTTGAGTGCCCAAAAGATATTGTATCTGAATTGAATGTTAGGAAATCCAGAATATTCCACATAACGGATCTTAATGCAGATGAACAGATAGGAGCGGATAAGGTCTGGGCCGAGGGGATAACAGGAAGCGGAGTGAACGTCGCTATCCTGGACACAGGGATAGATACAGACCACCCCGAACTGCAAGATTCATATCTTGGAGGGTACGATTTTGTTAACAACGATCCTTATCCTGAGGATGATCACGGACATGGAACGCATATATCAGGGATAATAACCTCAAACGGGGTGGGTGACGCGAACTCGAAAGGTGTTTCGCCTGGCGCTGGAATCTACATGTACAAAGTCTGTAACGTCAATGGAAATTGTTACGAGGATGATATGATGGCTGCCATGGAAGACGCGGTCTACAACACGGACGCGAAAGTGATGAGCATAAGTATAGGAGGAGGGAGTTATACCACGGAAAATTGCGATAGCGATTCCCTCGCAGCGAAGGTCAACTGGGTTGTAGATCAGAATTTAACTGTTGCGATAGCGGCAGGAAATGACGGGAGAGGAGTTTCTTCCCCAGGTTGCGCCTCGGGAGCGATAGCAGTCGGAGCTGTTAACAGCAACAACGATGTGGTTTACTTCTCTGGAAGAGGTCCTGCTTTGGACATAGTTGCGCCTGGAGACTACATTTATTCTACATTGATAGATGGATACGGTGAGATGAGGGGAACCTCTATGGCGACACCTCATGTTGCAGGAGTCGTATCCCTGTTACTGGAAACTGATTCCGGTCTAACGGACAGTGAGATAAAGACTGCCTTGTACGAAACAGCAAGCCCAGTTAACAAGTGTTATAAGTATGAATGTATATTCTGGTTTTGGGGACGTTGCTTTGGAGGTGGAGAGATAGTTGAGGTTACATGCACACCGGAGATAACAGGAGCAGGTGTTGTGAACGCTTACGAAGCGTACCTCGATGTCAAGCCAACAGGACCAGGACCAGAATGCACGGTAGATGCTGATTGTGATGATGGGATATACTGTAACGGAGTTGAGACATGCGTGTCAGGGTCCTGCCAGACAGGAACTCCAATAGAATGTTCTCATATAAGCGATCAGTGCAATGATGGAATTTGCGACGAAACTAGCGATAGTTGTATAGCTCAATCGAAACCAGACGGAACTTCATGTGATGACGGATTGTTTTGCAATGTAAACGAAACCTGCCAAGCTGGCGTGTGCACAGGAGGATTCGCTTATTACTGCGATGATCTTAACACTTGCACGGCAGATTCATGCAACGAAGAAACGGATAGTTGTGAATATTCGCCCGTAACGGATGGAACATCATGCAACGATGGTCAGTTTTGTACGATAGATGATGTGTGTACATCTGGAGTATGTGGTGGGACAGAAAGAGATTGTTCAGACGGGGTAGCTTGTACAGCAGATAGCTGTGACGAGGAGAATGATCAGTGTGTGAATACGCCTGACAACTCATACTGTGATGATGGCCTGTGGTGTAACGGTGAAGAAATATGTGATGCGAGTGCAGGTTGCCAACCAGGAACTCCTGTAAATTGTGATGACGGCGATGAGTGTACGATCGACTCTTGCGATGAAGTGAATGATATGTGTATCAATGACCCGTTAGCAGATGATACAGCATGCGCGGGCGGGATTTGCTGCTCAGGAAATTGCGTAACACCGGTATGCTCAGCAAATGACGACTGTAACGATGGGGATGAATGCACAGAAGATACGTGTAACAATCCCGGAACTTGTGCAGCGTCGTGTTCTTACATAAACGCTCCAGATAACACAGCATGTACAGGAGGAATTTGTTGCTCAGGGACTTGTGCAGCTCCTGTATGTTCAGTGGACATAGACTGTGATGATAGTGATGCGTGCACTACAGATACTTGTAGCTATGGAGGAACCTGTGATGCCTCATGCAGCAACGAAGCCATAATTGCATGCATTGACAACGATGGTTGCTGCCCCACAGGATGTGATTACACGAATGACAACGATTGTCAAGCAGCAACAACAAAATGCTGGAGTTCCGAATACGTATACCTGAAGAGGAGCAGCAGTCAGTTCAGAAAGTTCTGTAAGTGTGCAGAAGGGACGTATGGATACAATAGTTACAGTTATGCTTGGGGGAAGAAAACAGCGTACCAGTATAAAGATACAGGAGACAATGAAAACTGGGAAGCAAAACCCTCCACCACTTACTTCCCTGCGTACAGGGTACGATGTACAGATGGAAACTGGTACGAAACGAATCAAGATTACTACAGGTAAAATTCTTTTTACTTAGCTAGATCAATCACTTTCTTAACGGTTTCTATAAACTTCTCGCATTCCTCAAGGGTGTTGTACAAATAGAAAGAAGCGCGAACACTCCCTTTCAAATTATGCTTATTGAACCACGAGTGAACGCAGTGCGCCCCTGAACGAACGCAAATGTTCTCCATCTCATCCATCATCATCGCTACCTCGTGCGGGTCAATCCCCTTCACGTTGAAGCTGAATATCCCAGATCTTGATTCAGGATCTCTCGGTCCTAGTATATCCACGAGATTCCCCAAACCTTCCGTTATCTTCCTGTTCAGGAGGGTTTCGTGTTTCTCCACGTTATCCTTGCCTATTCTCATGAGGTAATTAGCTGCCTCTCCCAGGCCTATAATCCCCGCGTAATTCTGCAGACCGGCCTCGAATTTTTGCGGTAGCTCCTCGAACTTCGCCTCCTGATGTGTCGTGTCAATAACCGTACCCCCACCGACTATGAATGTCCTGAGGTCTTCGAGAAGATTCTGCTTCCCGTATAAGACTCCTGTCCCCGAAGGACCGAGCATTTTGTGACCCGAGAAAGCGAGAAAATCCACATCGAGTTTTCTCACGTCTACCTCATGGTGGGGAATGCTCTGCGCCCCATCGAGAAGAACCAACGATCCATTATCTTTCGCTATCTTTACGATCTCTTTCGCAGGAGTTGTCGTCCCGTCGAGATTGGAGGTGTGAACCATCGCAACCAGTTTGACGTTCTTGTTAATCTTTTCCTTAAAGTTCTCAAGGGGGAACTTTTTGTTTTCGCCCGTTTCCACAACTTCGTACCTCACACCCTTGGAAGCGAGTTTCTGCCAAGGGAGTAGGTTTGAATTGTGTTCTTTCTCAGTTCCGAGAACGATGTCCCCCTGTTTCAAATCCAGAGAATTCGCCACGAGGTTTATCCCTTCTGTCGTGTTTTTCGTTATTATAAGTTCCTCTGTCTTTTTGGCATTAATGAATTTTTTAAGAATTTCCCTTGCCTTCTCGACTTCTTCATCCACCTTTTTCCCTAATTTATGCAGTGAACGTTCCCCACA
>CAYFVC010000046.1:0-2183 GCA_964346665.1 uncultured archaeon | reverse complement strand
TGACCCCCAAAACTATCGAGGTATCTATACCCTTTTTTCCAGGAGCAGAGACTATCACCTTTTTCGCTCCAGCCTCTAGGTGACCTTCAACCTGATCCCTTTTCCTAAACAGCCCCGTGGATTCTATTACCAAATCCACGTCATGCTTTTTCCAAGGGAGTTTAGAAAGGTCTTCCCTGTTGTTGTAAAGGTAAACTTTTTGACCAGATATCTTCATCCAGGCTGCCCCGTTTTCGTCCCTTCCGTGTTTTATCTCTTCATGATGGTGTCCATGAGTGGAATCGAAACTCATGAGATCGATGAAATATTCGAGCCCCTTGTCATCTTCAACTCCCCTCACACCGTTCACGGCAACGATTTCGATATCCGTTTTCCCTTCTTTCTTCCTCTCTGACCAACACCACAAGAAATTCCTCCCGATCCTCCCCGGACCGTTAATAGCGACTTTTATTCCCATAATCAATCACCTCTTTGATTTAATCAAATTACCATAATGTTTGTACGAATCCTTCAGGGCTTCAACACCGGGGAATTTCTCTTTCGTTATGAAATCCACGAACGCTCCGCCTCCTGTGGATATGTGGGTCATCCTCTCCATCATGTTTAGCTTTCTCATAGCTGCTATGCTGTCTCCTCCTCCCACAAGCGTTTTCGCGTTCAGGCCTGATATGAAGCTCGCTATGTAAAGCGTTCCCTTCTCGTAGGGTTTTTTCTCGAACTTCCCGAGCGGGCCCGTCCATATCACGGTTTTTGCCTTTCTTAAAATGTCCTTGTAGCGAACAATCGTTTCAGGTCCTATATCCATTATCTTCATCCCTTTCGTTATCTCTTCGATAGGGAATGGCTCGGCCTCCATTTCATTCTCGACCATAGCATCTACAGGCAGAACGATCTTGTCCCCTGCTTTTTCCAAGAACTTTTTGGCTTTCTCGACTAATTCCCCATTGTATTTGGAATCACCCATTTCAAAACCTTTCGCTTTCAAAAATGTGTTTCCTACCACTCCTCCCATTAACATCCTGTCAACCTTTGGGATGAGATTATCTACTGCTAACATCTTGTCCTCTTTCGCTCCCCCGATTATCGCCATATAAGGTTTTTCAGGTTTCTGAACTATGCTGTTTATCATGCTAACCTCTCTCATGAAACTCAAACCGCAGCATCCAGGTATGAATTTCGGGATACCGATTATAGAGGCGTGGTTACGGTGGGAAACTCCAAAAGCATCGTTAACGTAAACATCCCCAAGTTTCGCTAGTTTTTTGGCGAACTCGTCTCTTTTGGAACCATCCTTTTCCTTCTCTTCCGGGTAGAACCTTACGTTTTCGAGGAGGGCCATTTCCCCTGGTTTCATCTTCTTCACCGTTTCTTGCACGTTGTCTTCAATGCACCCGTCAAGTTTTTTGACAGGCATAGCCATGAGTTTGGATAGCCTGTCAGCGACAATGTTCATCCTTAGTTCCTTCTCCCTGTTCTTCGGTCTTCCCAGATGGGCGATGAGAACTACTTTCGCATTCTTCTCAAGAAGATAATTCAATGTTTTCATAGTGATGGTGATTCTGGTATGGTCTGTTATCTTCCCTTCTTCATCTAAAGGAAGGTTGTAATCAACTCTCATAACGACGGTTTTTCCCTTGACATTCACATCTCTAACGCTTTGAAGTTCCATAATATCCCTGACATTCCAAAGGTATGATAATGTAATATATTGTATGAAATCCTTAAAAACCTTACGCAGTTGCGAATTTAACGACCACGTGTTTTTTCTTTTCCTTCCCCTTACTTATGTAAACGGACTGTACATCTTTTGAAACTTTACACCTTTTCAAATACGAATTCTTCAAGAGCTCAATAACCTCGCTCTTGGTGTAGGAGGAGTTGAATGAAGACTTCATTTCCTCGTAAATTTTGTCGTTTTTGACGGCGTAGGAAACGGTTTTCAGGATGGGCATCATAATATTGAAGGAATCTCTCCTAAAATCACCGATTAGCAAAACACCTTCAACCTTCATAACCCTCTCTATCTCATTGAACACCCGAACGGGATTTTCCCAGTGATGCATGTCAAACCCGCTTATTACGAGGTCGAATGTATGGTTTTCAAAAGGAAGAGATTCGGGCTTGCCCATTGCCCATTCGATCTTCCCCTCCACCATGTACTCTTCAGCGAATTTTTTCGAAAT
>CAYFVC010000045.1:0-10033 GCA_964346665.1 uncultured archaeon | reverse complement strand
TCTTTTCAAAAGCTTTCTCCATTGAATCTATTTTCTTTCGAACACTTTCGCTATCCTTCTCTATATTTCCCTTCTCCTTCTCCCTCTTTTCCAGTTCATTCTCAAAATCTTTTATCCTTTCCTCGAACCTTCGTTCTTTCATACCTTCTATATCCCTTAATCTTTGCTGCCTTAGATTGGAAATGTTATTCTTTATCTTCACAGCGGATTCCCTCACCTTCTCGTAACGGTCGAGCTTGAGCATGCTATCGATTTGCTGCATTCGTTTCCCTTTCGGGATCTGGAGGAAGTAATCGAGCGCGTTCTGCTCGGAATAGACCGCCCTTTGAAACAAATCGTAATCCATCTGGAGGATTCGAGTGACCTCCCTAGTAACACCTTGTGGGTTCACTTCCAAAAGCTCCCCTTCCTCACGGATTTCTGACGAAACAGTCCCCTTCCCCTTCTCTATCGTTCTTTTCACTTCGTATTTCTTCCCGTCAAGGACGAACTCCAGCTCTATCAAAGCAAGATCCTTTTCCTGGGGCTTTTTCATTATGAGGTCATCTAGAGCAAGTCTCCTCGAACTTATTCCCGAGAAAGTCCCGAAAAGGGCAAAGGCGATCGCTTGCATTACACTCGTCTTCCCGCTACCCATGATCCCGATAAGGCCGTTCACCCCTTTCGAAAACGAGAGCTCGGAATCTAGGTGGGATTTCCAGTTCTTGAGCTTTATGCGGGTTATCATGAAATATAAAATGAAATTCTGTTTTAAATTAATGGTGGCAGGAAGGGTTGAAACCCGCTGGAGGTTTCAACTTTAAAAGATTGTTTCAAAATTTAGTATATGCGATCGAGAACAGATCTGGGTTTCTCGGCTTTCGAGACAGAACTCGAGGATTTTGAGGTTAAGAAGGCGGAAGAACTCGTCACCAGGCTTTACAGCATGGGTCCTGGAGGGAGCATCCATTGCGTACCCACAGTTAAAGAAGGGATGGTTTATTTCGGTTCAGGGGACCACTACGTATACGCCTTGAACTGCAAAACAGGAGAAATGGTATGGAAATTCAAGACCGACGGCCAGATTATTGGAAATTCCCCTGAGGTTCACGATAACGTTTTGTACATAGGGAGTATGACAGGCTCCATGTACGCACTCGATATAAAAACAGGTAAAATGATATGGAGATCTAAGGCAGGGGAGGGTTATGCAACCAAAGCTCTGTTTTACAAAAACATGATTTACTACGGATGCACTGACGGTAATCTCTATTGCCTTGATAACAAAACAGGAAAGGAGATTTGGAGGTTTCGTACGGGAGGTCCTGTTTTCTACGCACCCAGCGTTCGGGAAGGAATGATATACTTTGGTTCTGGGGATTCGAACTTCTACTGCATGGGTGCAGAGAAAGGCAATGAAATATGGAGGTTCAAGACAGGAGATGAAATATACAGCGAGGCCCCTAGCGAGGTTTACAATGAAGTCATATATTTTGCCTCCCTGGATAACAACCTTTACGCTGTTGACGCGAAGACAGGGAAAGAGCTTTGGAGGTTCAATACAGGGAAATACGGCAATTCTTTCTCTCCCATTGTCCACAAAAATATTGTATACCATGGTTCAAGGGATGGGATTTTATACGCTTTGACCATGGACGGAAAGGAGATATGGCGTTTTCGAGCGGGTGGTCTGGTAGCTGTCGGAGTTCTCGTAAAAGAAGGCAAGATATATTTCGGTTCAGAGGATTTCAACTTTTACTGTCTTGATCTGAAAAGAGGAAAGGAAATCTGGCGTTTCAAAACATCCGGTCAGATCTGGTCTCCGCCAGCCTTGTGGAAGGATTCTCTTTTATTCGGCTCCTGGGACTGCCATTTGTATTGCCTGAATCTCAAAGGAAACGAAGTCTGGAGATTCGCCACGAGCGACAGGACAATTTGCAAGGTCGATCCACCTTACAAAGTTTTCGAGGTCGTTGTGAAAAAAGAGGAAACAGGGGAGGAAAAGGAGGATAAAAAATACGAGGTTAACCTCACGAAAGGTTTCGAGGACATTTACGAAACCGAGAGCGAATATCAGGTCAAAGTGGAATACCAGCAGAGCATGAAGTATTAACTAATGAAAAGAAACTTATAAATTAAAACACGTATAAAAACTTATCTAATAAAGGTGGTAAGAATAGCGGAAAAAATTGACAAAAGAATGATACCGGAATTCAACATAGGGATGATTGGACACGTGGATCACGGGAAAACCACTCTAACCGAGGCCCTGACAGGGAAGTGGGCGGACACCCACTCGGAAGAAATCAAAAGGGGGATATCGATCAGGCTCGGTTACGCGGATATGACAATTTATAAATGCCCTAAATGCAAGGGAGCGAAATGTTATTCCACGAGCAAAAAATGCATAAACTGCTTCACCACGTGCAAACCAATCCGGACCGTATCTTTTGTGGACGCTCCTGGCCACGAAACACTTATGGCGACTGTCTTGTCAGGGGCAGCTCTCATGGATGGCGCGATTTTAACGATTGCCGCGAACGAGGATTGCCCTCAACCCCAAACCCTCGAACACCTGACAGCAATAGATATCGTGGGTATAGACAAAGTGGTCGTTGTACAGACAAAGATAGAACTCGTTTCGAAGGAGCAGGCATTATCGAATTATAAAGAGATAAAGAATTTTTTGAAAGGGACGGTAGCTGAAAATGCTCCCGTAATCCCGATATCCGCTAGGCAGGGTATTAACCTTAATGATCTTCTGGAGGCGATAGAAAACGTTATGAAACCCCCGAAACGCGACCCGAAAAAGATTCCTAAATTCTTGGTGGCGAGATCGTTCGATGTGAACAAGCCGGGAACAGCGATTGAGAAGCTGAAGGGTGGCGTGCTAGGGGGATCGCTGGTCCAGGGGAAACTTAAGGTTGGGGACGAGATTGAAATAAAGCCCGGCATAAAAATAAAAGATAGGTACGAGCCCGCCAGAACGAAAATAACGGGTTTGCAGAAGGCCGGGAAAGATACCAAGGAAATAGAGCCGGGAGGTTTGATAGGGGTTTCCACCACACTAGATCCCTACCTCACGAAATCAGATTCTCTCTCAGGGAGCGTGGCAGGTTTTGTTGGTAAACTCCCGCCAGTTTCAATGGATATAAAGCTGAAAACACACTTACTCAAGAGGGTTGTGGGAACGAAAGAAAGTCTGGATGTGGGAGAGATAAAGACCGGCGAAATCCTTATGCTAACGGTCGGGACGATGCGAACGACAGGGTCCGTCACCTCTGGGAGATCGGATGAAATTGATATTCACATGAAAAGCCCCATATGCGCGGACAAAGGCGAAAGGGTCGCGATCTCAAAACTCTTCTCGGGAAGGTGGAGATTGATAGGGTACGGTGAGGTGGTTTGAAATGGCTGGTGGTAGGACACTAATAGCGTATGTTACAAAAGGAGGCGTTACCGAAGAAAATGCTTCTTTAATAGCAAAGGTTTTGCGGGACAAACACGGACTCGAAGTAGACGCAATCAATTTAAAGAAAAACCCGTCCCCTGATATTACACGATACAAGAATATCATAATTGGAAGCGGAGTTAGGATCGGGAAGGTGTACAAGGAATACCTGAAGTTTCTAGAGAAAGATTTTGAAGGCAAGAGGATCGCGATATTTCTTTCGTCCCTTGAGGCTGGAAATCCAAAAAGCTATGATGAAGCCATCAGGAAATACATTAAAAACGTTCTAGCGAAGTATCCTCACGTAAAACCCGTCGCTTACGAGGCCTTTGGCGGGCGCATGAAAATCCTGTGGAAAACTGTCGCAGACGAGCGAGACGTGAACAAAGTCAGAAAATGGGCAGAGGAGCTCGGAAAGAAGCTTAGAGAATGAAACCTGTTTTAGGGGGGGAGGAACATGAACTTGAAATTTATTTGGTTTTACATAGTCTTGTTTTTGTTGGTTTTGATTTTCCTTTATTACCTGTCAGTATTCATGCAATCAGTGCCCAAATAGATCGAGGTTTTTGAGAATAAACATTTAAATATTGAAGTGATAAAACATTTATCCAATAAACTATATGGAGGAATTGACATGGCGATAATTGGTTTGAGTTTCAATTCAGTGGATGCAAAAAGGGACAAGGAACAGAAGATACGAGCGGAGATAAAGGTGAATTCCGTTCCAAGGATAAATGATATGAAGGAAGTGACGATCTCCACAATCGGGAACAAAAAAGTTCTTTCTCTGGCTTTTGAATTCGTAACGAATTACGATCCGAAAGTGGGGGAGATAAAAATCGGCGGGGATTTGCTTTACCTCACGGATGACAACAAAAAACTCCTAAAACAGTGGGAAAAGGACAAGAAACTTCCGGAGAAACCCTCGCTGGAAATCCTGAATTATTTGTTTAGGAGATGTTTACTGAAGGTTTCAAACATTGCGGAAGATCTCCAATTGCCACCACCACTTCCAATGCCCAGAATAAAACCCAAGACAAAGTAAACCTCATTTTTATTTCTGTTTTCTATAGTTCTATTTAGATGTTATGTTCACTAAGGAAATCGAGATAAAGTTCGAAGTAAAGAACGAAAACGAGGTAATTTATAAACTGAAAACCATCGGGGCGGAGAAAATTTCCGAGGGTCTCGAGCACAACGAGGTTTTCGATAACGGGGAGATCAGGGAAAAGGGGATTCTTTTGAGGTTGAGGAAATTCAGGGACAAGAACATCCTCACGTTCAAAACCGGGATAAAGAAGGGCGAATTCAAGAAAGCGGATGAAATCGAAATAGAAATGAGCGATTTCCAGAGGACGAAAACTATACTTGAAAGCCTGGGTTACGAGGTTTTCTGGGTTTACGAAAAGAGAACGAGCCATTTCGTTCTGAATGGGACGAACATTTCGCTAGATAGGCTTCCCTTCGGGACGTACATGGAGATAGAGGGAGAAGAAAAAGCGATAAGAAAGGTCGCCGAAAAGCTCGGTCTCGACATTAATGAGGGGATAACCAGGACGTATTTTGAGATTTACCAGGATTTCTGCGAGAGAAAAGGTAAAGAAATGGAGAATTTGGTTTTCTGGAGAAAATCTAGATAATTTGTTTTATTATCTCCTTCATTGTTTTCTCGCGAGTCTTATATCTTCTCCTACCACGGTCTTCCTTCCGGCATGCTTTGCGAACTTCACAGCATTACTTGCAATCTCGTCCGCTATCTCCTCTGTCACGACAGCGAACTCCTTCATCGCGGTTTTTGAAACCCTTTTCGCTCCCGCGTCCTTCAATATCCTTTCGAAAGGAGCGAGCGGGAGTCTGTGCTTTTTAACAGGCATTTTATCTCCTCCTTGAAAATGATTGTTTGGTTTTTAAAAATTATAATAATGGTTTATAAAGTTTTTCTCCTACTTAAAAGACCTAAAAATCCTTTTTTTTCCAATTTAGATAAGTTCATACTCATAAATAAAGTTAAAAGGAGAACAGAGAGACTTTTTTGTTCCTAAACCTTTATAAAGCGGTTTGGCATAAATTAATCAATAATCGCTATATAGGAGGTAAATTATGACAACAGCATACTGTGTGAAGTGCAGGAAAAAAGTTGAGATGAAGAACGAGCAGAGTGTAACCTTGAAGAACGGAAAGCCCGCAAAGAAGGGTGAATGCCCAACCTGCGGAACAAAGGTCTTCAGGATCGGAAAGTAAAATTTCCGTTCTTTCCGTCTTTTGAAGATGGTCAGGTCTAGGTTTTTAAATTCTTATACCAGTCCACCATTTTCTTTAACTCTCCCAAGAAATCGAGTTTTGGGTTGTATTTCAATTCCTTCACAGCGTTAGCTATATCATAATTCCTGTTCATCGTGAGAACGTCCAGATACGTTTTCATCCCTTTCAATCTCGCTAGTAGGCTCACGAGCCAGTAAGGAAGGAAATTCGGCTTCTTCCCGAGCATTTCCACAAGAATCTCCGCGAACTCCACGAATTTAACGGGTCTTTCATCCGCTATGTTGTATATCCTTTCACCTTTTTTTACCCCTATTTTGAAGGCCTGGACAGCGTTTGATATGTGTGTGACATGCGTTAGGTTCGGCGTTCGAGGTATCGGGAACCCCTTATCGAGCAATCGAAGGTTCTTGAGCCACTGAGGTGATCCCTCCCCATAAATGGGGGCGATCCTGAAAACGAGATTTCGCAATCCTGAATCCCGAACGATGTTTTCCGCCTCCCTTTTCGATTAACCATAGAAGTTTGTCGTATTTCTCGGATAGCTTTCGTCCGCTTGGCCTTTGATCTCCCCGTACACAGAAACGCTCGAGGAGAATATGAACTTCTCCGCCTCTTTACAGGCCTCTAAAACATTCTTTGTCCCCTCCGTATTCACCCTGAACATGATTCCCCTTGGTTTCGAATATGAAACAAGCCCTGCCAGGTGAATCACGATATCAACATCCTTCCCAACACCTTTCAGGGTTTCTTTCCTTGTGATATCCCCTTTCACGATCTCGTATTTCGGATAAAGATTTTTCGCCTTCTCGAAATCAGAATCCATCGTTAGTATACGAATGTCATCCCTGATTTTGCTAACTCCCTTTATCAAATTCGTTCCCAAAAAACCCGTTGCACCCGTGACTAAAAGCATATTTATAAGTATTTCCTCGTATTTAAAACTATGAAATTAGGGAAAGTCGAAACTCACATACACGAAACAATTGAAAAGGACGGCGTGGTGTTTTTTGGACTGATCGACCCTACAAACGAGAAGGGAAAAGATCCTGTCGAGCTCGCAAAGGTCTTCGATGAGGCAAATGCTGACATAATTCTAATAGGCGGATCAACGGGGGTGGGAGGAGATGCTTTCAACAACGTCATGAAGATTATAAAAGAATCTGTCAACAAACCCATTATGCTTTTCCCAGGAAATGTGGGAGGTGTTTCAAAACACGCTGATGCTCTCTACTTTATGAGTCTTCTTAATTCAAAAAACCCTTACTGGATAACCGGGGCTCACGCCCTCGCCGCGCCCATGATTGTAAAGATAGGCATAGAAGCGATACCCACTTCCCTCTTAATCATCGAGCCAGGTGAGACCGTTGGCCGGGTGGGGGAAGCAAAGCTCATACCATACGACAAACCTGATATCGCAGTCTCTTATGCCCTCGCTGGAAAACTTCTAGGGCATAGGATAACGATACTTGAGAGAGGTTCAGGAGCTCCAGGTCCCTCTTCCCCCGAAATGTTCAAGGCTGTGAAAAAAGCGGTAGGTCACCCCGTGATCTGCGCTGGCTCAAGCAAAACGCTTGACGACATAAAAACAACAATTAAGGCGGGAGCGGACGGAATCCACATTGCTTCTCTGGTTGAAAAATCAGACAGTCCTTTGGAAACCGCGAAAAAACTAGTTGAGTTCACGAAGAATGTGGGTAAAGAGAAGAAAAGTTAATAAGTCACAAATTCTCAGGAATCTCTTTCGGGCTGTCAACCATCGCGTCCGGGTCGAACCTATCGAGCATTTCTTTCGTATGGAATCCGTATGTCACGGCGATGAGCTTTCCGACTTTCGCTGCTCTCCCTGCGAGCATGTCGACTTCCATGTCTCCTACATAAGCTGTATGCCCTGAAGCAACGCCCATTTTTTCCACTACCATGGTTATTAGGGATGGATCGGGTTTCAGCTTGTTTATGTCCTTCCCCCCGACTATGGCATCTATGTACTCTTCAATACCGAACCTTTGGAGGAGGGATCTCACTATGAATTCATGTGTATTGGATGATATGCCTATCTTGAAACCATTTCTTTTGAGAGCGAAAATAACTTCCTCCACACCCCCGAATATCCCGATCCCCTCACCTAATTTCAAGAAGTATTTTTTGTATATTTTATTCGCTTTGCCAAAATCCTTTTCCTTTATGCCTAACTTCAGATAGAAGTGCTTGTAATTACCATCTAGATTTTTAGTGAAGTCTGAAATTGAGTCATAGAACTCGATCCCCATGTCCTTACAAACGGCTTCGTAAATCTTAAAAATAGTTTCTTTCGAATCCGCTATGACTCCATCGAAATCAAATATAACAGCCTCTATTGCCATTAGAATAGATAGAGCGCAGCTTTTAAATGATTACCTTGGTAAGCAATTTGAATTTGGGTTCAAATAAGGTTTTAAAACTTTACCCGAATCCTAATAATAGGAGTTAAAATATGACAAAAGAAAAGCTAGAAGATGAAGTTTTAAACAGAATTAGATATTTTAAAAACAAAGGTATTGAACCTACAAAGTTAAGGGCATGCCTTTCTGATGATCTCGATTTTTTTGAACTGGAGATCGTTGGTGATATGAAAGAAGGTGGTCAGTACAGAACAACAATTAGTTATAAAATAGGAAGTTTTGGTTACAAAACACTCGAAAAATTTAGAGCTGATATTAAGGAAATTAAATCCAGATTTTCTCAATCCAACTAATTCATAAATCCTTTTATATTTCTTAATGAATTCTTAATTGAATGAAAGGCAAAGAAAGGTCACTTCTTATAGGCGGGATTGACGTTGGTCTTCACACATCCATAGCTTTGCTCGATCTTGACGGGAAAATCGTTTGCCTCGACACGCTCGTCCACCCACAGAATTCGCAAGTTCTCGATCACATAACGGATTCGGGAAACGTCCTAGTCCTCTCCACGGACCGTGCGAAACCGCCTTCCCAGTTGAAAAAGCTCGCCTCCTCTATCTCAGCGAAATTGATCTTGCCAGCGAAGAACATGACCAAGAAAAAGAAGCGCCTGCTTGTCTACAATTTCCTGAAAGAACCGCCAAAGATGAACGACCATGAGAAGAGTGCGCTCGCTTCGGCGATCTTCGCGTACAAAAAGTTCCGGCCTAACTTCAAGAAGCTAAAAGACCGCTTGGAAAAGAACGGGGATGTTAAGAGTTTCGAAAAGTCGAGGAAGGAATTGTTCTTGAATATGGTGAAGGATATTTAAGGTTTTCTGGTTTCAATAATGAAGAAGCTGGGTTTTTTAAGCGGGAACTCATAAACCTTTGATACTCTAAAGCCAGATTCAATAAGTTTATTTATATAAAATTGAATTGGTCGGTGATATTGCATAACAATACCAAATTTGGTTTTTAGTTTGATTATTCTTTCCCCGTAGTTATCTTTAATTGTTTCTATGTCTTGGAATGGATGTGGAAAACATATAATAAATTTTCCATTTTTCCTCATAGATTTATGAACAGATTTTAGAAGGGGGTCTAATTTCTTAATATGAACAAATGAATTTATCGCGAAAACTAAATCAAATTTATTTTCAAGTTCTATTTTTTGGAAATCTGAATGCACATAAACTATGTTTTTGTGGTTATTTTTCCTTTTTGCATAATTAAGCATGGATTCTGAAGCATCGACAACTGTAACTTTGTTACCTATCTCAGCAAATCCATAAGAGAGATATCCCTTCCCGCATCCAAGATCCAGAACTTTCAATTTTTTCCCTTTATAGGTTTTTATTAAAAAAGCATCCCTGAGGTCTAAATTTTCTCTTTTTCTTGTCAATTGGTATTTACCCAAATTTTCGTAAAATTTTTTAGACTGCATAATTTATTTTTGATTACTCACAACTTAAAAGTATGGAGAAAATCAGCAACTCTCCCTCAGCTCCCCGACCTTTTTGAAGATGGTTAAGGATATTTAATTTAGGATTTTGAATAATGAAATAAAGAAACAAAATGGTCATAAAAATTGGGTAATTTAAGCAAAAATCGATATATATCGGCTAACAGAAAGCTTTATAGGTATATAAATTACTACTTAATTATGATAAAAGAAAGTGTAAAAAGTAGGTATTTAGGAGACGCTTTAGGTGACTTTTTGGATATTACGCCAACAGGAATCAGAGATTCATACAGAGCATTTAGAAGTGAAGGTCATGGGAAAATCAGTTCTACTGTTTCAACAGCAGCAGTAAAGCTTCCGACGATTGCTGGTTTAGCAATTTTGGGAGGTAACATATATAAAAATCTTTCAATATAGATTGTTTTTTATTAATATCAATAAATTACTTCTCAAAAATAAG
>CAYFVC010000044.1:0-4501 GCA_964346665.1 uncultured archaeon | reverse complement strand
CATTGAAGGTGATATGTGTTCGCTGTTCTCCTTAAGACCCCTCTCGAACGATTCTATGGTCTCATGTACAGGCTGTTTCTCTGTGTGAACTTCAGTGCTTCCACACCAGACAGTCACGAGCCTTGCCAGTTTCTTCTCTTTACTGAACTTCCTTATATCTTCTCTTACCTGTTCGGCAAAGTCCCATTTGGTCTCGCCCTTCTTCACGTGTGTTCCTTCAAGGTTCTTGACGAAGCTCTTGTCAAAAACAGCTGTCATGGGCTTTATCTTTTCCATTTCTTCCCTTACATCCTCAAGGTCCCTCTTATCAAGGACACCGGCCTTGATTACTGATTCATACGCATTATCCTCGAAAATGTCCCATGCAGCGAATTCTATGTCTTTGAGATCTGCAAGAGGAACGAAATCCTTTATCAGCGGAGATTTCTTTTTATCCCTTCCTCCAAGCCTTATGGTCTGCATCTGGCTGACGCTTCCGTATGGCTTTGACAAACCCTTCCTTATCCTCATCACACCTGCTATAAATGTTGTGCTGACAGCACCCAATCCTGGCAATAAAATACCAAGCTTGCCCTCTGCGGGCTTTATTTCCATTTTCATTAAACCACGATATTTTATATCTGTAAAATACTTGGCAAAATGGATATTTAAATGTTTTATGTTCACAAAATAAAATAGATAACATGCCTTTGAAAAAACTCGCTAGAAACAATACTTTCGAATGTTTATGGCCTTACATACTCAGAATACTCAAAGACAAACCTTCGCACGCTTACGTCCTTAGGAAAGAGATTGAAAAGCGTTTTGGTTTCAAACCGGGGAGCGTGACAGCTTATTTCGTTCTTTACTCTTTGAGAAAGAAAGGATACGTTGAAAAAAGAAAATCCGGAAGAAAACAGGTTTATACCATAACTCCCAAAGGGAAGGAACTGCTAAAAAAGGCGGTGAACTTTTATTCGGGCAGGGCGAAACTGCTCGGATAAAAACGGTATATATTTAAAATTTGATTCACAAGAATTTGTATCAGGTGTTTTTGATGGAAAAGGGAACATTGAGGTTGAAAGTGGGCCTAGCTGAGATGCTGAAGGGTGGCGTGATCATGGACGTTGTGAACGTTCAACAGGCTAAGATCGCTGAGAAAGCAGGGGCTGTTTCTGTTATGGTTCTTGAAAGGATCCCTGCTGACGTAAGGAAAACAGGTGGGGTCGCGCGCATGGCGGATCCTAAGAAGATAAAGGAAGTTATGAAAGCGGTCTCGATCCCTGTGATGGCGAAAGTTCGAATTGGTCATTTCGCGGAGGCCCAGATACTCGAAGCGATATGCGTGGATTACATAGATGAGAGCGAGGTTCTCACACCGGCTGATGGTGAATCCCATATTGATAAATTCAAATTCAAAACCCCTTTCGTTTGCGGAGCTAAAAGCTTGGGAGAAGCTTTACGAAGGATATCGGAGGGAGCCGCCCTTATTCGAACAAAGGGCGAGCCAGGAACGGGTAACATTATCGAAGCGGTCAGACACATGAAACTCGTGAACAGCGAAATAAAAATGATGACTTCCCTGAAAACCAAACAATTAAAGAACGAATCTCGAAAAATAAGGGTTCCGCTAGAAGTTGTCAATCTGGTTTCAAAAACAGGAAAACTCCCCGTCCCTAATTTCGCAGCGGGAGGGATCGCAACCCCTGCGGACGCTTCCCTTATGATGCAATTGGGAGCGGAATCAGTTTTTGTGGGTTCAGGCATATTTAAATCTAGCGACCCCCTTAGGAGGGCGAAAGCGATAGTGGATGCAGTCATATATTTTGACAAGGCTGATGTTCTGGCGAAAGTCTCGAGCGGTCTAGGAGAGGCGATGAAGGGAATAGACATCTCCACAATGGAAGAAAAGGAATACATGCAGACAAGGAGCACGTAAGTTATGATTTTGGGGATTCTTGGTATTCAGGGCGATTTCTACGCCCACAAGAGTATGGCAGAAAGGCTAGGGATAGAAACCGTTATAGTGAGGAATTCGGAAGATTTCGAAAAAATCGACGGCTTGATAATACCCGGAGGGGAAAGCACGACAATTATGAGACTCCTTTCTAAATACAAACTGATCAGACCCTTGAAAAAATTACATGAGAAAGGCAAGCCCATTTTCGGGACATGCGCTGGTATGATTATGCTCGCGAAAAAAATCGATAACCACTCTGAACAGTTCAGTTTAGGCTTCATCGACATCTCCGTGAAAAGGAACGCTTATGGAAGGCAAATAGACAGTTTTGAGGAAGACATTTCGATCCCTGTTCTAGGGAAGAAACCTTTCCGGGGGGTGTTTATTCGAGCGCCAAAAATCTCAAGGATAGGGAAAAACGTTGAATCCCTTGCAAAGCACAATTCAGATCACATACTTGTGAAAGAAAATAACGTTCTTGTCGGATCATTCCATCCAGAACTCACGAAAGACACGAGAATATACGAATATTTTCTGGAGATGGTGAAGAAAGCTAAATCTTGATTATTTTCCTGCTTCTCATTAGATAGAAAACCGAGATCGCAAGCAAAGCCCCGAAAATCACTAACCCTATGATGTGTAAATAAGGAATTTGTGTAAACGCCTGCGAGGCTTCGAATGACTTTTCAGCAACCATATCCTCTCCTCCCCTCGCCGCCATTGGTGCTGCGGCAAAGACGGGGACTAAAGTGGTTCTCAGGAGATCGTAACCGACAACCACAATCCCTAGGGCTGAAATCCCCAACATTATCCATATCTTCTTGTCCTCGGGGTGGAGGATATCTTTCCCTTTTTTGGTGAGTTCGTAATATTTCCATTTGTATCCTTCATCCTTTTGCTCGATCAATCCCACGGAAACAAGGTTGTCAAGGTGTTCCTTTACCGTGGAAACCGACATACCTAATTGTTTAGAAAGCTCGCTGAGGGTTTTCCTCCTCCTGTCGAGGGATTTGAGAATATCAACTCTCGTTCCCGAAGCTAAAGTTTTGAAGACTTCTTTGTCCAGAGTGATCTTTTCCTCCGTCATCCCTCTCACCCTAAGATCGCTGCCTGCGAGTATTGAATCCCGAAAAACGTAACTACAAATATCACGAGGAGAACAATTCCAATAGCGATCAGTTTGTTCAAACTATCACCTGCTAGTTTATAATTCCGATCGCTATTTTTAATACCTTTCCATTTCTTTCGGTTTCGGCCGAAAGTTTATTTCATTTAAAAACCAATAAATAATCATGACACGCAAGAACATTCCTCTTTTCGTACTCGTTTCTTTAGTGATCTTGGTTATGGTTTTCCTTGTGTACTCGAAATACTGGGTTAAAAAAGATCTCACCGTGAATATCATAAACCAGACTTCCGAATGCTATTCAGACCAAACGTTTGCTTCCGAAGGTAAATGGAGCAGGGGAAACATTCTAATGGAAACTATGTTCGAAACCCCTGACCCCTGTTACAGGGTTCATTCGATTAAGGCGGAACAGCAGGGTGACAGGATCGAAATACGAATACGAACGGTTTCAGGGGGAGTTTGTATCCAGTGTTTTGGATTCAAAAGGATAGAATACGAGATCCTGTCTCCAAGAATAGAGAGCGATATAAATATATACGTGGATGTCGAGGGGGTAACAAAACACCACGTTCAGTTGCCTCTTCTTATTTAGAGTTTTCGTTTTCTTTCATGTGGAACGGTATTATGTAATGGTGGACAGCCGCTCCTAAAACCATCGCTATGTATATGATTATCCAGATTATTATGAATATCAGGATCAGGATAAGTAAAACCATCGTGATCGCGAGAAGATGGGGAAGCAGGAGGAAGAATATTATCGCAGCAAATATCAGTGCTATAACCGCTATCAAAGCTGCTCCGCTCAGCTTCATGAAATATTTTTTCCTTCTGAATAGCATATTGAATCTATGACTCCAGTATTAAATAACTAAACTGGTCAGTTACTTCCCGCAAGGGTTTCGAATGCTTTTCAAGGAATTTAGCATAATTCCTCCTGCTGGAAATTTGGACACCGTTCTTTTCGAGTATTCGAATTATTTCTTCGATCTCGTATGCTTTCTGGTCAAGTAAAATCCCCTGCCTTTTGAAGAAATTGTATAGCGCTTTCTGTTCGGGCTGCGTGTATAAAAGGACTGCCTTCTTGTGTTTTATCGCAAGAAATTTCGTGAGCTGACCTCTTTTCGTTCTAAACCCAAGCCTTTTCGCGACCTTTTCGAGCACATCGAAATTTATCGTGTATTCGCTATGTCCGAATACCCCAATCCTCTTGGGTTTTCTGGAGGAGTGTTCGCAAATAAAAACTTTTCCTTTCCAATTCAACATCCTTTTCGCTTTCTCTAGAAACTTAACTGCCCCGTAATTGAAATTTTCGATTTCCGAAGGGCTCAAGTTGTAGAATTTCACAAGTGAAACAGCATCGTAGTACGTATCCTCATCTTTTTCGCTTACCTTAGGGTTTTCCAGCGTCATTCCCACGATCGTCGGGAAATCAG
>CAYFVC010000043.1:0-29870 GCA_964346665.1 uncultured archaeon | reverse complement strand
TCTCACTCCCGGGATTCTATTTTTTAGCGAATAGGACGCCCAGAATGTTTATTACGGTAAAAACATAATAGTTAAATATAATGTATGGTCTTACGGTCCTTATCTTTGTATGCGCATTTCTCATACCAGAGGGAATTGTCCTAGGATGGAGAAGATTTCTACATTCGAAATACGAGGCAAAAAACGGAATAATAAACCTTCTTTATCATGCATTCTGTATGTATTTGCTTTTGTTGGAATTCCAAATAAGCTTTTACAAAACCATTATTTCATGGGCATTCATGTCCATAGCTTTCGTTGGAATATTCACACTTTTCGCCGGGGTGATGGTAGGAAGGGGAAATGAATTTGTACTCTATGGAAACAAAATTTATAGCAGCTTCAAGATGTTCGGCCACCCTTATATCATTTTCCCCATAACCATGAGCGTCTCGTTCTCTATGTACATTTTCCCGTTCTAGAAAATTTTCTCCATTTTTTGCTAAAAATAACGTTTAAATAAGTTCGCACACAAATATATTTTAAAAGTGGGTCTCATGAGGATAAAACTAGCTAGATATGAAAGTAAAATTTATTTGCTTGTCCTCATTTTTGCAATCATTATTATACTGCTTAAACTCTAGACCGATCCCCTTTCTCGGTCTAGTTCTAATCGATCCATACAGGAGACTATAGATGACCCGAAATGAATGCAACGGGAACGGAAAAGGAAGTATTTTGCTAGCCGAAATTATAATCATTTTGGGTCTCATCATACTCATCTAGATCCCAGGAGGCTCCCTGGGTCTGGATGTTCGTTATTTCTAGGTTCAGGAAAGCCTCCTTGTAAAAAAGGAGGTAAAAGGGAATGAGAAAATTTGATGTATCAGAGACAAATAGAAGCCTATCTCATGGTAAATATGGCAAGAAAGAAGTTAAATTTTCATACCAAGCATTTGAGCCAGGTTTAGATGATCCTTACGATTCAAAAAATCTTCCGCCTCTTCCGCCATTTGAAGTCGGAAAGACAAACTCAGACTTAGCTCTCAGAACTCTTAGATAGCGATAGTCTAGTCTACAGCAAAGCTTATAAATAGCAGTTTACAATAGATTTATCGAGCGGCCAAAGTGGGGAGGTTCACCTGTTCCCATTTCGAACACAGAAGTTAAACTTCCCAACGGTCTGGACGTTACTCCTGAACAAGGGGGAAATCCAGATCGCTGCTCACTCTTGTTTTTGTTCTTCTTCTTGTTAAATTTATAAATATAGAATGCGATTAGAAATAATATCATACAGACTGATGCGGTCGAAGACTGCATACTTCGAAAGGTTTGCCCCGGTAGTGTAGTGGTTTAACATCGGAAGGCTGGCAGCATATTGAGATGCGAACCAGCTTACCAATGGACTAGTCATCTCGGACTGTCACTCCGAGGACCCGAGTTCAAATCTCGGCCGGGGCGTGGCAAACTGACGCAGGCAAGGCCTGCGTCTTTCGAAACGTGGGCCCGTAGCTCAGTTGGTAGAGCACCAGAGTACGGAAATGAAAATTTCTGTGATGGTGAGGCTTTTAATTGATCTGTTAAAAGCGTGTTGAGATTCCGAAAGGAATCAGATGACAGAAACAGAACAAGAAGCCACCTGGGTGTCGCGGGTTCGAGTGACCCTTTTACTCAAAAGCGTCAACGGAAAACCAGCAGCTTACGCTTGCAGGGTTAGAAAAACCCGTCGGGCCCATTTCTGAATTTTTAATAGGCGTAACTTTTGTGATTTGCGAAAGCGATAGGAAGCATTAGCTCCCTTTTGCTCCACGGCTTTTGTTGGGAAAAGGAAAGGCCGTGTACGCACCGAAAAGTATTTAAAGGTTTGTGTAATGTATTTAACTTATACTCGTCATATAATTAATTAACCTGTCGGGATTAACTCCGATCGGCTGTTGAGCCTTGAGAGTTAAGGGTGATCGCATAAACATTTTGGAGCACGTATTAGTTCCGGAGTTCAGAATTCTTTCTGAGGAGGAAAAGAAGGAAATCTTGGAGAAGTTAAATATAACTGAGGACAAGTTGCCGAAAATCCTTGACTCAGACCCTGCGGTTAAAAAGATAGGAGCGAAAGTAGGGAATTTGCTCGAAATAAAGAGGACTTCGAAAGTCGCGGGGGAATCCGTTTACTACAGGATTGTTGCGGAATCTTAATCTTTCGTGGGATTATGATCGTTGCCCTTGTTGGTGGTTTCGAGAAGGAAAAGGAATGGGTCAGATACCAGATAGAATCGTTCGACAATTTCATTGACTTCGGCCTGCAGAAAATAATAAATGAGGTGGGGACGATAAATGTTGTCCAGGATAAAGAAAACCTTAAGATAAAATTCGGCGAGATCAGCATCGGCAAACCGATAATACATGAGGCAGACGGTTCTACAAGAACAATTTATCCGAATGAGGCGAAGATTAGGAATTTGAACTACATGGCACCGATATACGTGAAGATAACCCCTATATTCAACGGCGTTCAGGAAAAATCCGAGAAGGTCCACGTAGGAGATCTGCCCGTGATGGTCAAGTCAAAGATATGCACACTCTCGAATCTCAGCGATGAAGAGCTCGTGTCTTCAGGGGAAGACCCAACAGACCCCGGAGGGTATTTCGTAGTGAACGGAACGGAAAGGGTCCTTGTCCTTATAGAGGAAATCGCCTCAAACAAACCGATATTCGAAAGGACAGAGGAGGAGGGCGTGACAGTACGCATAAACTCCGAAAAATCAGGTTTCAAACAAAGACACCTGATAGAGATGAAACCGGACGGGGAGATAACGATATCCTTCGCGAACATAAAGAAATTGCCCATCGTAGTTCTCTTGAAAGCCTTGGGTCTCGAGAACGACAAAGAATTGTGCGACATGGTTTCAAAGGATGAGAAAATACTTAACGAGTTTTACACGAATCTTTACGAAACCAATGTGATAACAACGGAAGAGGCTGTAGATTTCACAGGAAGGAAGTTGAAGGTCTCGAAAGACTACATTCAGGAAAGGGTCAACCAAATCCTTGATAGGTATTTGCTTCCGCATCTCGGGCAGGAAGTTGGCGATCGCCTGAAGAAGGACAAGTACCTGGCGAGGATAATAAGGAAGTGTATCTGCGTTAAGCTCGGAATTTCGCCGGAGGATGATATAGACCATTATTCGAACAAGCGCTTGCTCATGTCAGGCGAACTATTCGAGCAGTTGTTCAGATCGATCCTGCTAGGAAGGTGGGGATTGATAGCGAAAATGACCTACAATTACCAGAAACTCGTAAAGAGAGGGAAGTTCCCCTCTGTCCAGTCCATAATAGAGGCGAACACCGTCACGAAACAAATACTTTCCTCGCTAGCAACAGGAACATGGATAGGGGGGAGGACAGGCGTGTCGCAAAGACTGGATCGAAGTTCGTACATAAAGACCATTTCGCATTTACGTTCCGTTCTTTCACCGTTAACCCCAACTCAAGAACATTTCAAGGCAAGGCAGGTTCACCCAACGGAGTGGGGGAGATTGTGTCCTGCTGAAACACCAGAGGGGAGCTCGATAGGATTGAGAAAACACCTCGCTTTGCTAACGGAGATAACGCCTGGTTTGGCGAAAGAAGAGGAGGAAGAGATAATAAATCTCTTGTCGGGGAAGATAAAATGAAAAAAGAAAAGGGAATAGATGTTTATTTCAACGGGAACTTCATAGGAGTGACCGATAAGTCAGATGAAATCATAAAGGACATACGAAAGAAAAGAAGGCATGGCATACTCCCTGACCAGTTGAATATTTCTCACCATCCCGAATTCAATGAGATAAGGATAAACACGGATTCAGGCAGAGCAAGAAGACCATTGATAGTGGTGGAAAACGGGAAACCCAAGCTAACGAAAGAGCACATAGAAAAGTTGAGAAAGGGGAAAATAACCTGGAGCTATCTGATCAAACACGGGATCATCGAGTATCTTGATTCGGATGAAGAAGGTGGCACGCTAATAGCGATAGATCCAAGCAAGGTCACAAGAGAACACACACACCTCGAAGTAAACCCAATCCTAATTCTAGGAATTTCAGCAAGTTTGACACCTTATCCGGAATACAACAGAGGGGACAGAGTGAACTACGGGGCGAAGATGGTGGGGCAGGCAATAGGAGCGCCTATCGACAATTTCCTCGTCCGAACCGATACGAAATTCAACGTGCTCACGTATTCACAAATGCCACTAGTAGAGACGGCAACCGATAAAATCCTTAACAGGCATCCCTACGGCCAGAACATCGTTGTTGCGATAATGTGCTGGGAAGGTTTTAACATGAACGACGCTGTTGCGTTGAACAAGAGTTCTATTGAAAGGGGCATGTTCAGGTCATTCTATTTCAGGACGTACGAGACCATTCGAAAACGTTACTGGGGAGGCCAGGAGGATATCATCAGCGTTCCCGAACCTGGAATAAAGGGATACAGGGGAGAGGAATCCTACAAAGACCTTCCGGAGGACGGGATAATAAACCCGGAAACAACGGTGGGCTCAGATTCCGTCCTAATAGGCAAAACTTCACCTTTGCGCTTCCTTACTGGAGGGGATTTCACAACAGATATAGAGAACAAGAGGGAATCCTCTATAACCATTCGCTATGGTGAAAGGGGGGTAATTGACAGGGTTTTGATAAGCGAAACGTCGAACGGTGAACAGCTTTTCAAGGTCAGGACAAGGGATGAGAGAATCCCGGAACTCGGTGACAAATTCGCAACGAGGCACGGGCAGAAAGGGGTGACGGCTTTACTCGTTCCTCAGGAGGACATGCCTTTCACGAAAGACGGGATAGTCCCTGATATAATCTTCAATCCACATGGAATCCCCTCAAGGATGACGGTGAGCCAATTGCTAGAGTTGCTCGCAGGAAAATACGGATCACTTGCGGCAAAGAAAGTGGACGCATCCGCATTTTCGGGAACGAAAGAAGATTTCATAAGAAAGGAGATGAAGAAACTCGGATTCAGGGACGATGGGAAGGAAACACTTTACGATGGGAAGACCGGAAAGAAATTCGAGGTTATGATATTCATAGGAACCTGTTACTACATGAAACTTGATCACATGGTAGCCGATAAAATACACGCCCGCTCGAAAGGGCCTGTTACCCTCCTTACAAGGCAACCAACAGAGGGTCGTTCGAAAAGAGGAGGACTTCGTTTGGGAGAGATGGAGCAACAATGTTTGGTCGGGCACGGAGCAGCCCTGACGTTAAAGGAGAGATTCAGCTCGGATGAGACCACCCTCCCGATATGCCAGGCGTGCGGTTTGATCGCGATATATGACAGGACAAAGAACAAAACACATTGTCCGATCTGCAAAGATTCAAAGATATTATGGATAAACACATCCTATGCCTTCAAGCTCACCGTGGATGAACTGAAATCAATGGGTGTTTACCCGAGACTTATGGTGACGGAAATATAGGTGGTAACGTGTCGATAGCAAAGATAAGTTCACTTGAATTCGGGATACTTTCATCAAACATGATAAAATCTTTAGCCACAGTTCGAATTGTTACATCCGATCTCTACGATGCGGATGGTTATCCAGTGGACGGAGGGGTTATGGACCCGAGGATGGGCGTGGTTGACCCTGGGCTTCGTTGTAGAACATGCGGAGGAACGATAGGAGACTGTCCCGGGCACTTCGGTTACGTGGAACTCGCAAGACCTGTGGTACACGTTCTGTATACGAAACAGATATATCAGCTCCTGAAATCCACATGTTCTAAATGCGGGAGGATCCTTCACAAGAACCCGCAATCACTCGATCAAGTCTCCAGAAATCCCGCGAGGAGGTGCCCGCACTGCGGCAAACAGGGCAGCAAGGTCAGTTTCGTGAAGCCCTACACATATTATTACGGAAAGGAGGAGTTAACACCTATGAAGACAAGGGAATGGTTCGAGAGGATTCCTAACGAGGACCTCGAGAGGATCAACTTTAAGGGAGGCAGACCTGAGTGGTTGATTCTCACGTTATTCCCCATACCCCCAGTGACGATGAGACCGAGCATTACCCTCGAAACTGGGGAGAGGTCTGAAGATGACTTGACGCACAAACTGGTCGATATAGTCCGAATAAACCAGTCCCTTAAAGAGAATATCGATATCGGAGCTCCCGAATTTATACTAAACGATTTGTGGGAGCTTTCCCAATACCATGTCGCAACCTATTTCGACAATGAACTCACCGGAATCCCGCAGGCCAGGCATCGCTCAGGACGCCCTTTGAAAGGGATAGTGCAAAGATTGAAAGCTAAGGAGGGAAGGATACGCGGTAACCTTTTAGGTAAAAGGGTCAACTTCTCCTCGCGAACGGTTATTTCCCCTGACCCGACCCTTTCTATAAATGAGGTCGGCGTCCCTGAAGATGTCTCGAAAGAACTCACTATACCAGAGACCATTACCCCCCTAAACATAAGGGAGATAAAGGATATGATAAAGGAGGGGAAAGTGAATTACGTAACAAGACCTGATGGAAGGAAGGTAAAGGTTACGGATGAGAACAAAAAGGATGTGATAAGTAATCTCGCTTTAGGTTGGAGTGTTGACAGGCAACTGAGAGATGGTGATGTAGTCCTCTTCAACAGGCAGCCTTCTCTCCACAGGGTATCGATAATGGTTCACCGTTCGAAAGTTATGCCTTACCGGACATTCAGGATGAACCCTAGCGTATGCGCCCCTTACAACGCGGATTTCGATGGGGATGAGATGAATATACATGCTCTCCAATCGGAGGAAGCACAGGTTGAGGCTTCCATGTTGATGGAGGTCAAGAACAACATTATCTCTCCGAGGTTTGGAGGTCCACTTGTGGGGTTAGACCTTGACCACATATCGGGTATGTATCTTCTCACAAGGAAGGAAACCTCCTTCACGAAAGAGAAGGCTTCCGAACTCTTTTCAGGGGCTGCGATCGATATCGATTTACCGGATAAGGACGAGTTCACCGGGAAAGAACTTGTTAGCCTTCTTTTGCCCAAGGGTCTGAACATGGAGTTCAAAGCGAATTCGTGTAGGGAATGTGACAAGTGTATCAAAGAGAATTGCAAATACGATTGTTGGGTCTGGATAAAGGACGGAGAACTTAAGACAGGAATTCTGGACACCAAAGCGGTTGGAGCTTTCAAGGGGAGAATGTTGAACAAGATAAGGAGACTCGTGAGTGACGAGGAACTCAAGGATTTCATAGACAACCTCGGAAGATTGGGAGTTTCATACCTGATGACCAGAGGATTTTCAATCGGTCTTTCTGACCTTGACCTCCCCCAAAGGGTTCAGAAAACAATAAGGGACGAGATAACGAAAGCGATGAGGGATTCGGACAAGCTTGTGAACAAATTTGAGGATGGAAAATTGAAGGTGTTACCGGGCATGACTACGGAGGAATCTCTCGAAACCCAAATTCTCACGACGCTTGCGGAAGGGTTGAACACGGTAAGCGATATAATGATCAAGAACATTAAGCCAAGCGATATCATATTCATGTCGGAGTCGGGCGCGAAAGGCTCTAACATAAACACAACACAGATGGCTGCATGCGTGGGATCCGAAACAATCCTTGGTAAGAGGATACAGAGGGGTTATCTTGGTAGGACGACGACCCACTTCAAGCCAGGGGACCTTTCGGCTGAAACCCGCGGTTTCGTGGCAAGGGGATTCAAACAGGGCCTTACTCCTTTTGAATTCTTCTGGAACGTCATGAATGGGAGAGAAGGTTTAATGGACAAGTCGTTGCGTACTCGAAAATCAGGATACATGCAGAGAAGATTGATGAATTCTTTGCAAGACCTTAAGGTTTGGGATGACATGACAGTACGTGATTCCAATGGGAATGTAATACAATTCTTTGCAGGAGAGGACGGAATAGACCCCACGAAATCCGACTGGGGGAGGCTTAACTGGATAGATTACGTGGAGCATGGTTAGTATGAAATTACCTTTGGAAATAAGGGAAGAGATAGAGGATTACTGTAAGAGAAAGGGAATAGATGAGGGAATTAAGAAGGAAATAATCGAAAAGGTGAGATCTTTCTATAAGAAGGCGTCATACGACCCTGAAGAAGCCTTGGGGGTCGTTTCCGCCCAGTCACTTTCTGAACCAGCAACGCAGATGACCATGCGAACTTACCACTTTGCGGGCACAGCAGGCATACAAGTTACGTTAGGTTTGCCCAGGTTAATAGAAATATACGACGCGAAAAAGGAACCCGAAACCCCCAGCATGACAATCTATCTGAAATCTGAGCACCAAACGGAAGAGAAGGCAATAGAAATTGCGAGAAAAATAAAAGAGCTGAAATTACGGGACTTCGTTATAAGTGACGTGATCGATCTTATAAACTTAACCGTTACCTGCCAGCTTGATGTGAAAAAACTCAAAAAGTTCGATCTGGAGCCCAAAAACCTTGTGAAACACATAAAACTGAAAAACATAGACATCGAGGTCAAAGGAAAGGAAATGATTGCAACATCAAAGAAAACCGAAGGAGTGAATCTTCACAAACTGAAATACAAGCTTTTGGAATCACACATAAAGGGCGTGAGGAACATCTCTCACGTAATCGTCAACAAGGACGAAAATGGCGAATGGGTGATATCAACACTCGGATCGAATCTGAAAAAGGTTTTGTATATAGAAGGTATTGACCCTACAAGGACAACATGTAACAACCCCTTCGAGATTTACGATGTCCTCGGGGTTGAGGCCGCGCGAAATGCTATAATAAACGAGGCAATAGACACGATAGAGGAACAGGGTTTAGGAGTGGATATTCGTTATGTATCGGTTCTCGCTGACCTGATGACGTCTACAGGAAAGATAATGGGTATCGGGAGATATGGAATAGCCGGGAACAAGGATTCGGTCCTCGCAAGGATGGCCTTTGAGGAAACAAAGAAACACATAATATCCGCTTCTATCGAAGGAACGAAGGACACCCTCAAGGGACACGTTGAGAACATACTCATGAACCAGGTGATACCCATGGGGACAGGGGCCTTCACCCTCGTGGGGAGAATGCCCGGAGCCAAGAAAGAAGTTAAAAAAGAGGAAGAAAAAGAGATCAAACCAAAGCCCGAGAAGAAAAGGGAAGAAGTTAAAAAACCAAAGAGGCCTGTAAAGAAACCAAAGAAACCCAAGGTTAAGTTAAAAAAGAAGCCTGAAAAGAGGACTAAACCAAAGGTCAAGAAGAAAAAGAAGGAAGTGAAAAAACCAAAGAAGCCCGCAAAGAAGACCAAGACCGCGAAACCACCAAAGAAGAAGGGCGCTAAGAAAAAATAAAACTTAAATATACACCTGATATATTCTAAAGATATTCACGATTCAGGAGAAGAAATATGTTGAAAAATGAGATAGAAATCCCGGAAGGTCTGGATGTAGTTTTCGAAAATGACAGGCTAAGCGTTAAAGGAGCGAAGGGTGAAGTAAGCAAAACTTTCAAACACCCTCAAGTTGGGATGAAGGTGGAGAAGGGGAAGATAATCCTGACATCGGATCTCGAAAGGAAAAAGGTAAGAGCAACAACGGGAACGTGGAACGCGATAGTAAAGAACATGTTCTTGGGCGTAACCAAAGGATGGAGGGGTGAATTGAAATTAGTTTACTCCCATTTCCCGGTCAAATTGAAATTGGAAGGAAACACACTCCTTATAGAGAATTTCCTTGGGGAAAGAAACCCGAGATCCGTTCCCGTTCCAGAGGACTTGAAAGTCGAAGTTGACAAGAATGTGATATACGTTTCCGGAGCAGACAAGGAAAAAGTCGGACAGCTTTGCGCGAAAATCGAACAGACAACGAAAGTTAAGGGCTATGACAGAAGGATATTTCAGGATGGTATATACATAACCAAGAAACCCTATCTGGAGGAAGAAAATGAAGGAAGAGCTACTGAAGGTTAGGAAGAAAATAAAGAAGAAAAAACCGAAGTTCAGGAGACAGGAATGGTTCAGGAAGAAGACCCTTGGTAAGAAATGGAGAAAGCCGAGAGGGTTGCATTCAAAACTAAGAATGCACGAGAAAGCTAAAGGTTCTCTTCCGAGACCAGGTTACGGCTCACCTTCAGAAGTTCGCGGACTGACCAGGGAGGGCTACAGGGAGGTATTGGTGAGAAATAAGAAAGACCTCGAGAGAATAAACCCGAAAGAGGAAATAGCGGTAATAGCGAGGGGGGTCGGGAAAAGGAAAAGACTCGAAATTCTAGAATTTGCTGAAAGAAATAATATAAAGGTGAGCAACTATAAATTTATTTAACTAATGCTCACGTTTTCGAAGGGGTATGATGTTGTTAGAATACAAGTGTCCTGTGTGCGGAACTTCTGGAAGACTTTGGAACAGAAAACCAGAGGCCTTTGTATGCCCCAAATGCTACACCTTCTTCTCGAAATTTGGACTAGTCCTTGAAACAGAAGAGGAATCTAATGAACTGTGGACGTAAGTTTTCAAGTACAGAAGATAGAGTCTATTACCTGTTGAAACGAATTCCTAAAGGAAAGGTCACGACCTACGGGGAGCTAGCGAGATCCGCTGGTTTACACCCGCGAACTGTGGGGATGCTTATGAGAAAGAATAGCGATCCTGTAAACATCCCCTGTTACAAGGTCGTGAGATCTGACGGGTCTCTGGGAGGGTATTCAAGCGGAAGGAAGAAAAAGATCAAGCTCCTAAGGAATGATGGGATAACGATAGAAAACGGGAAAATTGACCTTAATACCTACCTCCACAAATTCTCAAAATCTTAAAAATCAGAACTTCAAAATTTAACCATGAAAGCCGGAGTGAAACTCCCGAAAAAAGATGTGGTTCTTTTCGTGATAAAAGAAGTTATGCAGAAAAACAAAGAAATAGAATCCTTGAGGGAGTTCACAGATCTCGTGAACATGCGATTGAAGATGGTTGATTCAAAACTCGTTATCTCAGGCAAACGCCTGAGAAACATATTCATAAAAATGTCCGGGACGAAGATTGTTGTGGAAACGAGGAAAGGGAAGAGAGCGAAGAGGTGTCCCTCATGTTTTTCCGGATTGAAAAGGGTATACATGAAAAATCTTAAGGGGAGAAAAATCCTCTACAAGCTTGTCTGCCAGAAGTGCGGGTATTCGGGAGCGAATGGGAAATTCGTTCCCAAGAGATACAGATTTATTAAAACTTGATCATATGTAAATAACCCGTGTCCTTTTCAAATCTCTCAAATTCTTCGCCCCTACTAGGAACATCGCATCCTTCAACTGGGAAATTATCTTTTCCAAATGCTCCCTAACGGATTCTGAGGATTCCGTCGCTGGCTTCAACAACGGAAGCGCGAACCCTGCTAGCGAAGCTCCCATAGCCAATGATTTCGCAACCTCAACTCCTGTTCGTATCCCACCAGAGGCGATGATCGGGATTTTCGTTCGCTTTACCACATCTTTTAACGCCTCTGCCGTGGGGATCCCCCACTCCTCTATATGAGAAACATCTTCCTCCGTTCTGTAAGCATCCACCTTAACCCATGAGGTTCCTCCTGCCCCGGAAACATCGATAGCCTTCACCCCTGCCCGGACAAGCTCTTTCGATAACTTCCCTGAAATTCCACATCCCGTTTCCTTTGCGATCACGGGGAATTCCGATTCTTTGCAGAGATATTTTATATCTTTATGAATCCCCTTCCAGGATTTGTCGCCTTCTTGCTGAGCGAGCTCCTGCGCTACGTTCAAATGAACCGCCAAACCATCCGCTTTTATGGAATCCACAAGCGGGATTATCTTTTCTATATCATACTGTCCAAGTTGGGCGGCTCCTATGTTCCCGAGAAGGAATATGTTAGGAGCGACATCCCTAATGAAATATGTCCGAGCGAGTTTTTCATCCTCTAACATCGCCCTTTGCGAACCCACACCCATACCTATCCCGAGGGATTCGGCAGCCTTCGCGAGGTTCTTGTTTATATTCTCCCCTTGCCTTGTCCCCCCTGTCATGGCCTCGATAAAAAGAGGGTAATCGAATTTCTTCCCCAAAAACTTCGTGGACAAATCGATCTCTTCCTTATCAATTTCAGGAAGCGCTCGGTGTTCTAAATCCACATGCTCAAAACCATTTGATTTAACGAATTCAACATCCTTTTCCAAGCATATCCTTATGTGATCCTCTTTCCGAGATTTTGTTAGTTCAGACATCATTTTATCTCCTTATTACAGTTCCCAATCCCCTTTCTCCGAGGAGCGAGCTTTTCAAAACATCCGCTTTTAATCCATTTATAATCTCCACTTCCGTTCCCATTTCAAGTGCTTTCTCCACTTTAAGAACCATCCCACCCGTGACATCCGCGACCCCATCCGAAGACATCAACGATTGCTTTATCCCGCTGAAATTCTCTTTCGTTATCTCTTTGATAACATTTCCTTCTGAATCCAGAACCCCATCCGTTTTCCCCACCATTATAATTCTTTCCGGTTTCAGTTCTTTCGCGAGAAACCTGAATATCTCCTCGGTCGAAATGATACAACAACCCTTCTCAAGATCAAGGCAAACATCTCCGTAAGGAACTGGTATCAGTCCTTCGGACAAAGCAAACTCGATGGGTTTGGTGTACCACTCCATTATCCGATCATTCCTAGCTATACAGGAAGCCGAAGGCTGAACCGATATCGAATTTTCCCCCGCCTCAATAAGGGAAGAAACTATTATCCTGTTGAGTTTTGAAGCATCATCCTGAACTCGAACGAAACCCTCCCAGCTCTTCTCGTTAATCACACCCTTATGTGTTTCGTACTTGCTCGCGGAAACATGAGGAAAGCTCCCTCCTCCATGCCCTATTAAAAGCGGCTTCCCTCCCCTCGCTTCATGTATTTCCTTGCAAAGCCTTTTTATCACTTCATCCCTTGTCGTGTAAGGCTTGGATTTATCCGTTATCAGCGATCCTCCAAGCTTGACGAATGCCAGATTTTTCATAATTAAAACAATATAGAAACCTTATTTAAATTTGAAACAAACTAAATCTATGGATTCCGAAACCCTCTGCTTTATTTCTTTGAATGCGTATTACAGGATATACCCAGACAGCTTTTTCAGGAGAATACTCGAAACCTCCGACCTTGAACACGCAAAAAACTCCCTTGTTTTCCATGGTTTTTCCAAACTCGCAGGAATTGCGAAGGAGAGGAAGGACTATTTCATAATCCTTAAATTGATAGAAAATGATGTTGACGGGGTTTACGAAATGCTCAGAACAGGGGAAATGGGAAGTTTTGGAAGCAAGATCGAAAAACTCAGATGGGAAATAGAAAGCGAGATTCTTCGGAAATTCGAAAGATATTTCATTGAGGAGGAAAGGAGAATCTAACCCCACCTTTTGTAAACTTTGTTCTCTACTCCTAACGAATCCAGAACCTTTCCTATTATGTGATCAACCATTTCTTCGATTGTTTTCGGTTTCGAGTACATTGTCAGGACGGGTGGGAGGATTACTCCCCCAGCGAGCGAAACCTTTCGCATGTTCTCTATATGTATCGCGCTTAACGGGGTTTCCCTCGTGACGAGAACGAGCTTCCTTCTCTCCTTCAGACAAACATCAGCCGCCCGCAGCAAAAGATTGTCGGAATAGCCAGAAGCTATTCCTCCGAGCGTTTTCATGCTACATGGGATAACCACCATACCTTTCGTTTTGAAAGAACCTGAAGCAATCGAAGCGAACAAATCCATATTATCGTAAACCTTAGAAGCGAGTTTTTCGACATCCTTGACATTGTAACTAGTTTCGTGTTCGATCAGCTTTTTCGCCGTTTCCGTTATTATCAAATGGGTTTCAAATTCCATCTTTTTAAGAACTTCCAGAAATCTCACGCCTAGGATTGAACCCGAACTCCCGGAGATCCCAACAATTAACTTTTCACGCATGCTCAACTATCCCTTCATCCGCGTTAATCCTAAGCTTATCCCCTGTTTTTATTTTCTCTATATCGATCTGGTCCACGCAGGGGATTTCGGAAATTATCGCGCCCACAGCAACGACTGTTTCACATTCTTTGTTGATTATTGCCAGCGGAGCCTTACCGTTCTTTTTCAACCTGTAAATGGTGTAAGATCCCACTGTCGAACCTTTACCTACAGGGAAAACTAATACCTTTCCGCTTACATTCTCTCCCTCAAGAGGGTGACCTTTTTCCGTCACAACCCCTGTATCAGGATCAACTCCTCCGTAAAAAGAAATTCCTTCTTTCGAAACTAGTGCTTCTCCTTCCGCTTTACCCCCGAATATCTTCCTTCCTTTCATTCTCCCACCGCCAATTGTATGCACTCTTCGAGAGTTCTGAATACAGTTTTGAAATTGTTTTTACCCCTTCCATAGAATATACCCTTTGCCGAATTTGTAGCTATTGAAGTAAATCTCCCCTTTAAAGGAGCTACGACATGACACGTGTCACATGCAAGCTTCGCCCCTGACCCCTCAATTATTTTCGAGTAGCCTTTCTCGTCCGCTATCCTTTTTATCGGTCTCGCTACCCCTATCCACAACTCTTTCTTGACTTTTTTTCCTTCTAGGAGCTCTGAAATTCTTTTCAATTCCTCTATCGAGCAATGTGGGCAACCTAAGAAAATAAATTCCACATCCTCCGTATCATTCATCTCTTTTACGGCGTTATCAATATCCTCCTGCCCAACCACAATTCTCTCTTCAGGAACACTTGTTTTGTTGGGAGTTATTCCCTCGATGTGGAACATGGGCGCTCCCCCGTACGTGACTATCGAGGCTGAGAGCGCTTTCAAGTCCTCAGTTGTTGCATTTTTTATCCCTGTTATTAAAGGTATCCTACCTTTTGCGAGCTTTCCAACCACATTTCCTAGGGCCCCGAACAACATGGGGTTGTCCACTTTCGCTCGCACCTCCGCCATGAAATTCGCTTGCCTGTTTTCATCCAAGTGAAGACCGTATTCTGCTGTAAAACCCGTTAGGGATGAAGCTATGCTGCTGGGACCGCCTTCCTTGTTGGTTTTCGCTCCGAGGACGGAATTAGCATATGTGACAGCAGAACTCTCGCCCCAAGCGATGTGATCTCCGAAATTCGGCTTGTTCCCGATAAAGTAGGGCGTGCATGTACACGTGGCTTCGACACCCATCTTCTCAAAAGCTTCTATAACGAGCTTCTGCTTTCTAGCGAACTCAGGGTCTATCCCTAGAGCTTCCCAATTCTCCATGTCCATGCCCGCGGGGTTGAGCGTGGTTTTCACCTTTGTTTTCCCATCCTTTGCCATCTCATCCAAGAATTCGAGACCTGCATCCCCAAGGTTATCATAGCTTACGCCAGAAATCTGAACACTCGTAACGGGTATGAGCCTTTTCGCCCCGTATATTTCACCAAGCGCTACGAGTATTGACATGGATTTCTTCACCGCGTTACCATGCTTTCCTTCAAGCATATCCTTTTGCTCTTCCGTCAATTCCATACTACCCCTCCAAATAATCTTCAACCCTGATTTTCATGGGCAATTCAGGTTTCTTGAAACCCTTGGGATCCTTCCCTGAGGGAATGGTCAGATCAAAACCTATTTTACATGTTTCCCTGGTTTCGAGGTTTGAGGAAGGATCGAGAGACGAACCCTTCTCCCTTGGCTTGATCACCATATCCTTATCCCCCTGGAAGCGTGTCGCCATCGCCCATTCTATTTCGTAAGGGTTGTGTATGTCTATATCCTCGTCCACAACGAACACGTGTTTCATGGATTTGTGACCATTGAAAGCGGCTTCTATCGCCTTCTTACCATCATCCGGGTTCTTCTTGTGAATGCTCACCGCTCCGTGCAACCAAGAGCAACCTCCTGGTGTGACTAATACGTCCTTTACATCGCAGACCTTTGAAACCTCCCTGAATATAGTAGGTTCCCTTGGCATGCCCATGAGGATCTTGTGTTCCAGCCCTCCTGGCAAAAGCGCGTGAAATACAGGATTCTTCCTTACAAAAATCTTTTTGATCTTCGCCACTTTCTGCTTTCTCACAATATCAGGCGTTTCAGTAAGATCGAGGAAAGGACCCTCATCTGCTTCCTCCCCTTCCATTGCAGCTATAAGGACTATCTCTGCCTGCGGAACCCTATGCTTTCCAAGTTCAACGAGTTTCGTTTTTTCCAAGGCATTTGCTATATCGAGTTCGCTATTGCCTGTTTTTGTCGATATCGCCGAGGCGAGCATAACCGGGATCGAATTTCCTATACAAAAAGCGAACTCGTTGTTCCCCCTTTCCAAAAACGTGTGAAAATCCCTCGGGAGAATTCTCATAACCATCTTATCCTTCCCCATTATCATCGCCCTCTGGTAAGAGGCGTTCATTCCGTATTCTTTATCATTCGCTATCACAATTCCCGAAGCGATGTATGGACCGCCATCAAACGGATAATAAGTCAATATTGGGAACTTGAAAAGATCAACATCCACTTCTTCATATCCTTCCGCTTTCACAATTTCAGGCTTTTTCGGATTTTCTATGGCCCCTGACAACTTCTTTATGATCTGATTTTCTTTTATCCCAAGACCCACAGCAACAAGTTGCCTGCTCGAACAGATGTTCGCTATCACAGGCATTCCGAAACCTTTCACCTTCTCGAACAGCAAAGGTTTACCGTCCATTTTCTTCATTATGGTTGATATCTCGTATTTCACATCAACCGGCTTCTTGATCCTAACCAGAAGACCCTTCTTATCAATTGTGTCAAAAAACTCCCTGAATTCCATAAACATCACCCCTTGGATTATTGAATTAATGAAAACATCATTTTTAAATTAAACTCCTATCTTTATACGTAAAGATTCAAACCCTTTGCTTTCGAAGGATTTCGCAATTATTTCCTGTGTTTCCTCGCTTTCTGCAAGTGCTATCATTAAACCCCCTCCACCAGCTCCTGTGAGTTTCGCTCCCAAAGCTCCGTTTTCCTTCGCTAATTCGCATAATCTATCTAGTTCTGGCGAGCTTACACCTATTTCCTGTAATAAGGAATGGTTCTCGTCCATGAGCTTACCCAAAGATTTTAGATCAAGAGAGATTATCTTTTCCTTCGCATTTTTAACAAGTGTTTCAGCTTTTGAGAATATCTCTTCGTATTTATCAGGCTCTTTACCCTTCCTTTTCTTAACCTTCTCTATTAATTCTTTCGTGTTGCCTTTCTTACCAGTATTGCCCATAACGAGGAGAATATGCCCTTTCATTTCAATTGGTTCTATCGTATTCTCATCTTCAAAATTCTTCTTGAACCAAATTATCTTCCCATATGTGGCACACGTGTTGTCTATCCCTGATGGTGTTCCATGCGAGACTTTCTCACATTCATAAGCAAGTTTATTCACTTCCTCATCTGAGATTCCCTTCTTGGTGAAATCATTCAGCGCTCTTATTACGGCAACAGCAAGCGCTGCACTGTAACCCATTCCAGCCATAGGCACAACATCCCCAGATATAATTATTTTGATATCTTTTACCCCGAAATATTTGAAAACCTTTTCGAACGTTTTGCTTAGAATGTGACCTCTTTGTTTTTCAAAATGAACTTTAGAATTGAAGTTCTTGTCATCGAATATTATCCCGTTCTCATTTCCCTCCACGATAACTTTTACAAATTTGTTTATACCTGATGCTATAGCAGGCAACCCATAGACAACGAAATGCTCCCCGAAGAGTATGACCTTCCCGAAGCCCTGTCCTTCAGTCATTAAACCACGAACGTTTTGAAATTATTTAAACATGAAGTTTAAAAAATAAGCTATGACCGTAGTTTCTGATAAGAACAAATGTTTGCGATGTGGAGGTTGCGTTGGCGTATGCCCTAAGCTCGCCCTCGACCTCACAGAGCACGGAATACTCTGCGATCCCAAGAAATGCATTGACTGCGAGATATGCGTAAAGTTCTGCCCAGTCGAGGCGCTTTCTCTTAAAAAGTAAAAATTCAAAAGGATTATATGGTCAAGAAGATTCTGGTTGGAGGGGTTTTTAATTTAATCCATAAGGGTCATATATTTTTCCTAAAGAAGGCGAAGGAGTTCGGGGATTATTTAATAGTCGTGATCGCGAGCAACCGAACCGCCTGCCTGACGAAAAAATACCCCGTTATCGATCAGAGAATAAGGAAGAAAAATCTGGAAGCTCTGGGAATAGCGGATAAAGTTGTTGTTGGGGGGGAAATGGATTTCATGAATGTAGTTCGAAAGGAAAGACCCAACGTTATCGTCCTAGGACACGACCAGAAAATGAGCGAGAAAGAATTGAAAAAAATACTGATAAAAGAAGGGATAGATTGCGAGATAATGAGAATAAAAGAAAAACTCAAGGGATATAAGACTAGCAAAATTATAAAAAAGAACGAAGAGGATTAAAAGTCTTCTCCTTCTGGTTTTTCTTCATCTTCTTCCCAGCCTTCCGGGATGTCCTCTTCGTCGTCAAAGAACAAACAAATCAACTAAGATCTTTATCTTCTCTTCCTCTTTACTTTTCTCTTCCTCTTTGCTTTCCTCTTTGCCTTTTTCTTTGCCATCCTCACATCCTCCTATTTACCTTAGTTTTGAATTTTTATTTCAATTATTATTAACGCAAATGTATATTTAAAATTTTTTATTTTTTCCAAAAATTATAACCTTTTTTATCAAATTCGCTGCAATTACAGAGCTTTCAGAATTTATTTTTGTCGCTCCACATTCTACAATATCCATCCCAATTAACTTATGTTTGCACACCTCTTTCAAAATTTTTACCAAATTCTCAAAACCCATCCCTCCCGGTTCCGGGGTTCCCACATCATTCGTTTGCAGAACATCAAGGTCTATTGTGAGGTAAACCGGATTTTTTATTTTTTTCACATCATTTTTAATTCTGAATTCTTTCGAGATATCCTCTTCCTCTTTTGTGAACGAACGACAACCTACCTGAACAAGTTCTAAATTCTTATCCTGCAGAACATGATATGCCCATGTGAAATGAGAATATCTTTCCCCTAAGAATTCCTTCATAAGGTCCATGTGCGCATCGAAGTCGACAACGGTCATTTTTTTATGGAAATTCCTTAATGAGTTCAGGATTCCGAGGGTGACTAAATGGTCCCCTCCCAAAAATATCGGAAAGACCTCCGGGTTTTTTTCGAAAACGGATTTTATAGTGTCCTTTATCCTCTCCTCCGTCAACTTCCAGTTTCCCGGAACGACCTCGATATCCCCCAAATCGCAGAACTTATATTTCTCGAAAACATTCGTTTTCGTTTCCGGATCATATCCTAAAGTATTCCGCAATGCTTCGCGTATGAACAAAGGGCCGTACCTTGTGGGAAATCCGGTCTGCGAAAAATCCCAGGGTATCCCGATCAAAACAAATTCCGCTTCCTCCAATGGATATTCATAGTCAAACGTTTTGCGTAAGTATAACATATTCTCTAAATTATCTCAAGGATTTAAAAATAAGGTTTCACTTCGCCTGTTTTATCATCTTCCTGTTCCCTATTTCCCAGTATTCCACTTCCCCGCCCGGGTGGATCCTGTCTTTCAAATCCTCAGGAATTTCCACCTCGAACATCGAATAATCCCCGAGATCCATTAGCTGAACGATGTTTCCTGTTATTGAAACGACCTGCGCTCCCTTTTTCAGGATTATAGGTATTTGACAGGAAGCTGAAGTGGGTTTCAGAAGCGTTCTTTTCTTATCATCGAACACCCCGATCGCTTCCACCCTCGCCTTTGTTGAGCCGTGCTTCCCAGGCTTCGATTTGGTTATCCTCGTTACTTTACAGGGCTCACCATCTATCATTACATAAGATCCGACTTTAAGATCCTTCACTTCCCCTACCTTTTCAGCCATAACCAACCCTCGAATCTTAATTTAGTTATACTATTTTTTCTATAAATAAATATTGTTAATCGAGATTTGTAATCACCATTTAAAAGTAATAATATACACTAAACTATAGAAATCTTTATAAAGGAGTAAATTAAAGATATATTAAGGTTTAGACTTATATAATTACTTAAAGGGAGTAAAATGGTTCCGAAAGAAGACGAAAAGAAGAAAAAATGCCCTGAATGCAAATCTTCCGATCTCAGATACGATCCATCGAGAGGGGAGATGGTATGTTCTCAATGTGGTTTAGTTCTTGATTCTTCAATGATCGACACAACCCAGGAGTGGAGAGCGTTCGATGACAGCCAGAGATCGAGAAGGGTCCGGACAGGCGCTCCCTTAACCGTTACAAAGCACGATCAAGGTATTACGACTGAAATAGGAAAGGGGAGGGGCGAATTGTTCAAGGTGGCCCCTAAGAAACGGGCGCAATACTACAGGCTTTCAAAGTGGCACAAACGTCTTATCAAATCGAAGGACAGAAACCTTTCCTTTGCTTTCTCCGAACTCCAGAGGCTAATTTCATACCTAGCCTTATCCCAGGCTATACACGAGAAGGTAGCGAAACTTTACGAAAAAGCTGTTGAGAAGGGGCTTGTTCGCGGAAGATCGACAGAATCGATAATCGCGGCTTTGCTTTACACAACTTGCCGCGAGGAAGGAGCTCCAAGAACGCTTGACGAGATTTCAAAAGCCTCAGGCATTTCAAAGAGGGATATCGGGAAAACATACAGGTACATCGCTCGAAAGCTAGACATACGAATCCTTCCGGCAAAACCCCAGGATTACATCCCGAGGTTCGGTTCACTCCTAGGACTGGACGAGAGGATTCAGGTGAAGGCGGTGAAGATCCTTGATCAGGCAACGAAGCATGACGTCACGAGCGGGAAGGGACCAATAGGTGTAGCCGCCGCAGCTCTTTACATCTCAGCTGTTCTTGAAGGGAAGAAGAAAACTCAGAGAGAGGTCGCGGATGCGATAGGCGTTACGGAAGTTACTATTCGAAACCGATACAAAGAGGTAGTTGAGCGACTCGGAATAAAGGACGAGGTCGAGGAAAAGGTCAGGGAAGAAGAGGAAATGATGGAATAGATTTAAAACTCTTCATTTTTATTCTATTTTGGTCGACTATGTCAAAGTACTCTTTAGCTGGGGAATACAGAAGAAACCGTTTACAAGGAACAAATATAACTCTAGATAGATGGATAAGAAAACGAATAGAAAAATATGGTATTTCTGAGTTGTACTTGTTTACAGGAGAAATAAAAAAATATGGAAAACACTTCAGGTTTATTGACGCATTCCCTGAACCTCCCCCCGAATCTATCGTAGGGAAGACTACTGTTAGTGAAATAAAGGAAGGTAAAATACAAATTCCGAAAGACATGATAGATTATGCTGAACTGGAAAGAGGCAAAGTGTGTGTAATAGGTATGCAAAATTATCTTGAAATATGGAATTGTGAAAAATTAGAAAAATTCACATCATATAAAATTAAAATTACAAAGAAAGAAATCGAAGAAGTTCGGAAGATAGCCGTCGATAAAATTAATAATCTAGTACATATTTTACGGAGGAAGTAGTTTTCACCCCTGTTGCACAGAGATGCGTCCTCGAAGCCTCGAACCCTTTCTTTCGAAGGGTTTCGATAACCTCTTCGATTTTCGGCGAGCTCGTTTTCAGGGATTTCGCTATTTGATGGAGATCATAATAAAAAGGAAAGTCTATTTCCTGAGAGCAGAGCACAATCTCCTTCTTGTTCTTGAACTCGAATTTCGAAAGGAGATTTTTGCAAAAATCCCTGTTTTGGATTTTCCCTGTCCACAACGGTCCGATCAAATCCATTTTACCTTTGCAGTTATCACAAACAGTTTCGATTCCGATTTTCTTGTTGTGGCATTTCGGGCAATAGGAAACCATTTGGATTTTCGATAAATTTTTATCTGATCCGTATTTGACCAAACCTATCGTTCGGAAATAATGGTTCGCATGTGAATAAAGCGGTTCAAAGGTTAGCTCATGAACAGCTAGGTTCTGGAGGATCGAGGTTATTAAAACGCGGACTCCTAGCTCTTTCGCGAAATCAGTTCTACTAACGAAAACCCCATACCTTCTGAAACATGCCTTTGTAAATTTCCCAGCGAGCGCTCCAGAATCAGTTGCTGTAACCCCTAAAATGGAATCCTTACTGAGCGCATACCCTACGTTACGCAGATAACGAATGGGCGAGCCGAAAGGATCAATATCCACAAAGTCGAATTTCCTTTTCTCCAGAAAGAGCGAATTCGCATCTTTTTTGTGGATTTCATATCTGGATTTTTTAATTTTGTTCAGTTTCAGGTTTTTTTCTATGAGTTTCACAGCCTTAGGGTTGGCATCGTTAAATACGACCCTTTTCGTCCCTTCAACTTCTTTCAGTATTCTGAAACCTCTCACACCGGTCGCGGCGAGAGGGTCAAGTATTTCCTTCGCTTTGAACATCTTGAGAAGCGAAACAGTCACGTTTCTCTGGTGTTCCATATCAGGGTTGTAGAAGGTTTCGGACTTCCTTCTCAAAGATTCGGAAGGAACGAGTACTTTCGCTAACCCTTCTTTCACGGTTTTCATGAAAAGTGATTTGGAAAAGAAAATAAAAAGGTATGGGACAGGTGGGAATTCCGAGCAGATTCGGATGAAATCCGAATCAATCGCATTTGAACCCACGACACCTCGGTCTTCAGCCGAGCGCTCTCCCCCTGAGCTACTGCCCCGTATAACCAATATTAATTTTCGAATGATTTAAAAATTAATACGTCACGAATCCTATGTCTATCCCCTTCGTAACGTACATCTTCCCTTCCCTGAACCTGTTCACTACGCCTTCCAACAGATTCTCCATTTCCTTGAAATGGTCAGAACAAAGGTATATCGAAATTATGTTCTTCTTCGTCCGCGTATCCATGTTTACTTGAAAGACGAGCATTTCCTTACCTGGTTTTTTCTCGCAGTCCTTGAAATTACAATTACCTTTCATTCGTCTTATGTCACAGTGTTTACTAACAACCTCAAGAAGTTCCATGTTATGATATTGAATAAAAGATTCAAAAAGCTTAGCGTCCCGGGCAGGAAAACCAAACGGAAAGATTCCGAAGGAATCAAACAGCAAATTGAAATGCTGCCCGTTGTTTGAACCTGCGACCTTTCGGTTAACAGCCGAACGCTCTACCACTGAGCTACCGGGACAATATTAGAATTTAGATGTCAGCAGAAATAAAAAGGTTTTTTTGGAAGTTAATCTTTATTTAATTAATCGAGATTTAATTCTTTCGTGTCGTCTTCATATACTTTGCGTGTTTCTTTATCTCCCTTTAATTCAAAACTCTTGTAAAAAGATTTCCCTTTTGTATGGGTTTTTTTGTTTTTTAATATACGTGACCCCGATACAATTTTCCTTATTTCAACCAAACAATTGTCAATAACTTCTTCCATTTTTCTTGGACTAATAGAATCATTTCCATTTTTTCCCTTAAATGACACATTTTTTTTATAAGCCATTTCTCCTTTATCAGTCCAGACACTAACTAAAATTTGATATAAAATTTTACCATCCTTTGAGTATGTTTTTGTTAATGTAGGCATTATTTTAAAGGTTCCACTATAATCTGTTAAAATTTTCTTGTTTATTATAGGTTTATCGCTCTGATAATTCATGTTTATTCCTTCTTTTCCCGCTTTATAAACCTTTCTATCATTAACTACTTTAAAGTAATGTTTATAAATTTTTCGGACAAGAATCAAATATAGCGTGATTTCATGGGAAAAATAAAAAATACAGATTATGATGTAACTTTTCTTAAAGAGGGTTCAGGATTTGAACCTGCAGTAGGACCTATACAAAAAGTTTATTTACAGTGCAGAAATTTTGGAAGAACTTTTTTGAAACGTTATATACTCGAATCTGCACCAGGAAATTGGGTTAGAGGACTTAGTAAAAAATATCTTAAGAAAAAAGAGAAAACACCCTCAAAAAAAAGAGAAATAAAAATTGATCTGCCAGTAATCACTGAGGAAGGTCTGGAAGGCAGCAGTTTTAATGGAAAAAAGAAAGAAGAGAATTTGGAAGGACTTTACGAACATGATTCTGTTGATAATATATATAGACGTCGTATAACAATTTCCCATGATATGTGATGTGTTCAAGGTAAGAAATCCTTGTTCTTGATCTTTTCCGGTAGGTATTTCTGGGATATGAATTTTATTCCTTTTGAGGATAAGGCTTCCAACTCAAGCTTGTATCCCACTCTGAGCATATTCCTGATCTCTTTCTGCCAGGGCTTTGGTTTGAACCACACATATTTCAGAAGTTCTCTCGCCCTCTTTACGTCGCCCTTGTTCAGCTTGATCGTTACGTTTTGCGGTATTCCGAATTTGGGAACATCCTGAGTCGTCAGGCCCACGTACTTCGCATCCGGGGTTCCGAGCCGGTCGGAAAGGAACGAAAGGTTTATCGAGCCCTGTTTGATAACGGAATATATGTAATAACCCCAAACATCAGCATCGGCCAGAACGTAGACCGGCAAATGTAATTCTTTGTGAAGTCTGTTAACAAGTCTTCGAGCCCCCCTCGCGGGCTGGCCTTTACCCGTTATTATTATGCATTTCTGCTTCTTCCAGAATTTGTCTTCATTTAATCGCTGCCAGACAGCGTCTTTCTCTACGACAAGGACGTAGTCCGCCTTCACGTCATCGAATTTTATGACCTCCTCCTCCACATCGCTCGGGATCGCCCATCCAGAACTTCCCATTTTCGAACAGTTGATGCGATCGCCTGAATCATGTAGAACGACCTTCCCTGCCATGTAACCTTTTCTATCCGCCTTCAAATGGAGTTTCTCCCTTAACGTGTTCAACATTGCTTCCACGTCTTCGATAATGGGGTCGCTCTCGCTCTGGTCTTCGAAGGTGTTCTCCTTCGTTTGTGGTATCGTTCGCTTCAAGGCGTAGTAAAGATCGCGAATGGATGTCGTTACTTTTTGATCCATTATCTTCTTGCATTCAGCAGCAACGAGCAGGGTCTGCATGAATTTTTTCGTGTGCGCAACGTTCAGATAATACCTTTGACTGGTCTTATCCCCCATCTGTATCAGGCCGTTCTTCTCATCAAAATAGACGTTTGAGAGTGACCTGACGGGTAGCTCGATTTTCAGGTTTTCCTTCTTCCCTATCTGGTTCATCACGTTCTTCCCCAGTTCTTTCAATTTCTTTCGTTCCATTCTCCTCCTCCGTAAATTTATTGTTTTTTGAGTTTATGAGCTCAAGGAATTCCCTTTTGATTCTTTCCTTCTCCTCCTCCGTTAATTCCGAAATCGCGCCTATCGTTTCCTCCGCATACTTCTCGAATGTTCTTATGCGATGTTTGTGGTGTTCATGCCTTCTCTTCCCTGAAAGGTAAAACCCAAGCTTTCGGGCACATTCCTGCAGAGCGAGCTTTATCTCCTTTATTATCACTGGGTACGAAGCGACCGCCTCTTTCGATTCCGAGGTGAAAGGAACCCACACCGAAACCAGGTGGACGAACATCGCTAAAGGCTCTTCGGGAACTCCTTTCCCGTTCAATCCGTATCTCCTCCAATCAACACCCGTGACGGCTTTCGTTATCGCGCAGTCTCCCTGCTGGTATAGCAAGGGAACCCTGTTCGCGAATCTCATAACTTTCGAGTCCGTTATAGAACCTCCGTACGCCAAACCCACTTCGACTTGGAACGGCCAGCCCCTGTAGACTTCCGGTGGCCTGGTGATCGATTCAGTCCATTCCGGATTCAATTCCTTTCGAAGACCTTCCCTCACCTTTTCATCCCCCAAAGGAGAGAGGCAATTCGTTGGGGGTTTCAAGAGTTTCACGTCCTTCACAACCTCTATAAGTCTCCGAATTCCCTCGTCCTTCAACCCTTTTGGTTTCCTACCTTCCTCTATTTCGGCTTTCGAACATATTTCCTTTGCTGTTTTCCTCCCAACCTTTGTGAACTCCGTTGTCAGAAAGCTAACGAGGGTCCTCGCTTTCGTTTCCCTGAGCATTCTCGTTAAAACCCCAAGCTCCACTCCATGTAGGTGCGGTTTTATCTCCTTCGGTTGCGTGGGGAGGGAATCCACACCTCTTTTGAATTCCATCCTTCCGCTCGGTGAATCGAAGATTATGTGGGCATGAGGGTTAGAGATAGCGGTTTGCTTTACGTATTCGGGTATGGATTGCTTGTATTCCCTGTACATCCCCTCTGTAAGAAATCTTAACTGCGTTCCCCTCCATTCAACCCCTTCCTCAACCCCGCTATCTATTATCAAGGGTTCGTTCTTCCTCACGTTTATCTTTATCCTGTACTTGTGAATCTTCCCGTCACCTGTTGAACTCACGATTTCGAGTGGTTCACCTGTTGTTAACTGTGTGTAGAGGGTTGCTGCTGAAATCCCTATGCCCTGCTGTCCCCTGTTCTGTTTCAATCGATGGAATTTCGAGCCGTAAAGGAGTTTTCCGAAAATCCTGGGTATCTGTTTCTTCACGATACCTGGTCCGTTGTCCTTTATGATGATCTCGTATTTCTCGTCCCCAAGTTCCTTGACCTTTACGTAAATATCAGGAAGTATGTTCGCTTCTTCTGTTGCGTCCAACGCGTTATCCACGCCCTCCTTAACTATCATAAGCAAGGCTTTCACCTTGCTGTCATACCCAAGCAGATGCCTATTCTTCTCGAAAAATTCAGATATCGAAATCTCCCTCTGCTGCCTAGCGAAATCCTCGGCTCTCATGTGATTTCCTCCAAATGTTTGTAAACGTAGGAATGCGGCTTCCCCTCTATAATCAACTCTATAACCTCGTTCGCTTTCTCCACATCCTTCCAGTCACCTATTATTGAAACCGTTTTTCCGTATATACATATATCAGTTCTCGTTCGCAGTTCTATCCTTTTCTTACACCTACCCTCCCTTCCTATTATCCTTGAAAATATTCTTCTCATGCTTTTATCTGTTTCCTGGCCAAGGCTTATTACGATCAATCGAAATTCGTCATTCAAGAGCTTGAAGGCGTTCTCAGGGGAGAATCCTCTCCCTATCGCCTTCACGATTTCCTTCGCCTTCAAAACGTCCAGGGCTTCCCCCTCTATTCCGATATCATCATCTATCGCTAGTTTTGTGCATGTCCTTTCCTCGAGCTCCCTTTTAACAGACCCGTCCTTCCCGATGAGAACTCCTTTCCTTTGCTCTGGAATTTTTATTATCTCAATCATAAACAACTTTAATAAGAGTACATTCTTAAATCTTTCAGCCCAGGTTATCCGTTAAGCCCTTTCTCCTCAACCACTCAACTTCCGCTCTCCTGTATTTCCAGATCACGTCCCCCCTTTCATCTTCCTGAACTTCCCAAGGACGGATGAGAACGATATCCCCTGGTCTTATCCACTGCTTTCTTTTGAATTTCCCTGAAACCCTGCACACCCTAGTTTTCCCGTCATTGCAGTTTATCCTGAACCTCCCTGCCCCGAGCATATCCTCCACTATTCCAAGAAGCTCCCCTTCCCTGGGCATTCTCACCCTGACTATCTCAGATCCTCTGTCTTTCCTGTTTCGGTAGGCCATAATAAATATTCAAAAAAAGATATTAAAAGTTTTAATAAAGATAACCGAGTTCGAGAATTATCTTCACATTCTGAAACATGTCCCTGTTAAATGGTTTGTAAATATGGGAAGAGATGGGTCCCCTCACCCCTGACTTTATAACCCAGTATTCATCCCCTGCAGCCCAGGCTAAAATGGATTTCACAAGGGTTTTGTAATTCTCGGAAGAGGAATCCGTGTTGTTCGAAAGCCATGCTGTCTTCCCTCTCCCTATTCCCTCCACGTTGTAGTTTATTATGCACGCTGGAAGACCGTTATTTCCTAGCTGCTTTAGAAGTATTTTGTCCCCGTCGTTATTCACCTGAGTCGTGTTTTCATAAGGTTCGAGGAAATTTTCGAATACTTTCTCCTCCTCATGTGCGATCCTCATATTGTCAACATAAGCTTCACCGCCAAGGTTGAACATGGTTATGTTCGATGGCGGACCCATTGCCACGAGCGATTCCGCGACCTTCTCCCCGTTATTATACAAAGTTAATTCCCCTCCCTTCACCAATATCTTTATGTGATTCCACCCTCCGGATACGGTCAGGTGGGAGGTGTTTGAAGGAATGGGCTGGAGTGGGGATTTTCGATAAAAAGAATCATACCCTATGGACTGGTTCGTTGACAAGGAGGCGAGGAATTCGTAACCCCCAGTCTTCCTGAAACCCACAAACAGGGAAGCTCCGTTTTCAAGATAAACATCGAAGTCTATCTCTCCCCTTTCAAAAGAACTGTAGAACCTTGTGTATATGAAATTATTCTCTGAATTCCCAGTGAGTTTCACTGAGGGTGCGGGGTTACCTTTCGTACTCGAGATTTCGGCGTTACCCCCAACAGACCACTGGTCAAGACTATCGAAAATATCGTAAAACATTGGTATGTGGTTGAAGTAATCATAGATTTTGTTAACCTCCTTCCCGTTTTGCTTGCCGGAATCAGAGAATTCTATCTTGGCAGACAACGCGTTTTCAGAACCCGAATCCAAACCGAATACGCTCCTTTGTACATCATCTATCCTCGGGGGATCGAATATCTCAACAATCCCTTTGTCGTAATTAAGAAAATTCCTCAAGGCGTAAGGATTCGTAGAGAAGTCCTCGTAACCGTAAATCAAAACGACATCGAAATCGAGAGAGAACAATTTATCTGTTTCAGTGATCTGGGTTACATCGAAGGTGACGTTCTCATCGTTCAAAACGAACCACCCCGGCTTGAGAATTTCGTTGATAACGTTAAGCTGGTTGTTATCGCACAGACACCCTATCTTTATTTCGGGCTTTATCACGTTTTCGAGAATTACAGAGTACATGATGTTATCGGGGAGTGTCTTGTTGAATTCAGTCTCCAGTTCTGTTTCGTTGAACCAGTTCACCCCCTTTCTTTCAAAAGCTTTAAGCACATCTCCACCTATCAGATTGAGCTTTGTCCTTGACCAGTCATCCGAAATCCTCGGTATGTTCGCGAACGATGTGAAAACCAAGAACACTAGCACTACGATAAGCAATATCTCAACAATGTGCATGAACCCCTTCATGAATCCCCCTCAAATCCACTTCAATTTATTATTACCTGCGGATATTATAAAATTATGAACTGGGGATCAGTTTTTTCCTACATGGGGCTCGTTTTAGTCGTCATCTCCTTCCTAATGCTACTTCCGCTAGCCGTGAGTTTCCTGTTCGCTGAGGATGTTTACTTACCGTTCTTGCTCGGGGCGATCGTATCATTCGCTATAGGAACGGTTCTTAACAGGAAGTTTGAGAAGGAACCCTTAACCCTGGGATCCGCGATGGTACTCGCTAGCCTAACATTCATTACAATCTCCCTGATAGGTTCCATAGTTTACCTAGACCATTTGGAACCGATAGACGCAGTGTTCGAATCCGTTTCCGGCTTCACGACAACAGGTTTGACTACAGTCACCCCAGAAACCCTCCCCTATTCAATCCTTTTCTGGCGCTCGCTCACCCAGTGGATCGGGGGAATAGGAATACTGGTGATATTCCTCCTCCTTCTCTCATCCCCGGGGATATCATCCTATTACATATACAAAGCCGAGGGAAGGACACACAGAATAGAGGCGGGCGTTTACTCCACTGTGAAGAGGATATTCATAATTTACGGGATTTACACCGCCATAGGTCTTGTTTTGCTGACTCTTGCTGGAATGCCCGTGTTCGATTCCTTAAATCACGCGTTAACTTCCATAGCAACGGGCGGTTTTTCTGTTAAGAACGATTCTATTAGAGCTTACAATAACCCGTTTATAGAGATCGTTATGATTTTGATGATGATACTGGGTGCGACCTCTTTCTTTGTCCATGACAGGCTGTTTAAAAGAAAGTTCAAGGAATATTTGGAAAACAGCGAGG
>CAYFVC010000042.1:0-3934 GCA_964346665.1 uncultured archaeon | reverse complement strand
TTGAAATTCCAAAGGAAGAGAAGATCGAAGTCCCAGAAGAAGAACCGGAAGTTGTGAAAGAGGAACCGAAAGTCGAGAAGAAAGGATTTCTTGCGAGATTCAGGAGAAAGCCGGAAATCCCAAAAGAAGTGGAGAAGCCCACACTCAAGGAAAGGGTTGTGGGAAAAGTTCTCGAAAGAAAGGTTTCCGGGAAGGATATAGATTCCTTGTTCGAGGAGATGGAGCTCGGTCTTATGGAAGCGAATGTTTCTCTCGAAACAATGGATTTTCTCAAGTCAAGGATGAAGGAATACCTAGTTGGCGAACAGCTGAAAAGGGGGGAAATAGAAAAAAAAGTGAAAAATACGCTCGAAAAAATTCTCGTTGAGATATTCGATCAGGGGAAGATTGAACTGGAGAAACTCGGGAAAAAGAAGAAACCTGTTTCTATTGTTTTCCTCGGCTTCAACGGCTCGGGGAAGACGACCTCAATCGCGAAACTCGGGAAATATTTAACAAACAAAAAATTCAAAGTTGTTCTCGCTGCTGGGGATACGTTCAGAGCGGCCTCCATCGAGCAATTGGAAGTCCACGGGGATAAGCTTGGGTTGAAGGTGATAAAACACAATTACGGTGCGGATTCGGCTGCTGTTGTATACGACGCGGTTGAGCATGCAAAGTCGAAGGGAATCAATTTCGTCCTCGCGGACACGGCTGGACGCTCTCATGCTAATCGGGACCTGATGGATGAGCTGAAAAAAGTCGTGAGGGTGAACAACCCTGACCTGAAAATACTTGTGATGGATTCATTGACAGGGAACGATCTGGTTGAGCAGGCGAGGAAGTTCGATGAAGCTGTTGGTATTGATGGAATGATATTCACCAAGGTGGACGTGAATGAGAAGGGTGGCGGGATGCTCTCAGCATGCCACTCCGTCAAAAAACCTATATTATACATAGGTAAAGGTCAAGCTTACGGGGATATCGAGATATTTGATGCGAAAAACTTCGTTGAGGATTTGATGGGTGGATGATCACCTCTTCCAGAACCTTTTCGTCCTTGCAAACTGTTTCTCCGCTTCGAGTATTTCCTTGAGAAGTTCTTTCCCCTTCACTCCCTTTCTCAGAATTCTTGAAGCTGTTTTGACTCCTATCCCTCTCCCCGCTAGGGTGAGGATCGCATCTTTTCCGTGGGAGATCACAAGGCTTCCTGAATCAAGGATATCGTTAGCTGTTTTCTGCTCGGGCTTGGGAAGGGGTTTTTTCTCCAGGTATTTTTGAAGGATTCTCTCCTTCTCGGTATCCCAGGGCTTTATAACCCCTATCAATCTCGCCTTGCATTTCGGACAAAGTATTTTCGAGGGAATGTCTTTTACTTTGTACGTCACCCCTGCCTGTCCGCAATTCGCGCACACCAAGCGAACTTTGGTTTCAAGAAGCCGTTTTTCGAAAGCCTCAAATATCTCCTTCTCTGGCCTTTCAGGTGCGACAATCTCGTAACGCTTGCTCAGGCCGTGCTCGCCTAGCGGGGACAATCCAGGTTTGAAATGTATTTTTATTTTGCCTGATTTGATCTCTTTCAACATCCTCTTAGATTTCGGGACATCTAGCTTTTCCTGAAATATTTCATTGAATGTTTCGAAATACGGGGGTAGCTTGAAATAAACATCGATTATTTTCCGAATGTACGCTTTCCCGTAGTCCGCATGCCTTCCTATCATCCCGAACCTTTGGGATACGTGTATGAACCTCCACGTGAAGAGCTCGCCGCCGGGAAGTGTGATTTCAAGGATACCACGAACGGTTTCTGGGTCCATCCTTCGAAAGGTATCAAGAACGTCTTGATACTGATAACCAGGGAGTTTTATTATGATTCTATAAGGGTCCGTTTGTAGCCCTACGGAACCTAACTTGTTCGTGAGCAGCGCAGACAAAACCCTTCCGATAGTCTCGTTCACGAGCGAGCCGAAAGGCGAATGTATCACGACATAATCCTCCCAGTACTCGATCAGGATGTTCCTGTGGTCAGGAACGAATCCGTATTTTACCTGCTTTTCGATCGTTCTTACCATCTTGTTCACGACTTCCTTGGTCACCGGGTATTCGGAAATGATAGTCTCTATTATCTTTTCCTTTTTGTTTCTGTTCTTTATCATTTCCGCTATCTTCTTTCGTAACTTCCCGACCTCCTGGGCGACATCGAAAGGGACCGGGATCAATTCGCCCTCCCATGCAGGGATAGCTGCTCGAATGTTCTCTTCCGGCTCGACAAGGATCTTTCGCTCGCTTATGTCAAGAATCCTCCAGGCCTGGCCTTTCACAACGAAGGAGACTCCAAGCCTTCCGTGGAGCGCAATGAACTCCGCATCGAGCGTTCCCACCGGCTTGTTCGTGACAACGTCTATTATCTTGTAGTTCTTGACGTCAGGGATTGTTGAGAGGTTTTGGTAATAATAAAGCCACGCAGGTTTCCTTCTCCTCAAGGGAACGTAATCATCGAATTTCGACCCCACCCAGATGTATCCTAACTTCTGCATGAGTTTCGCGACTTCGAGAAATTCATCCTTTTTCAAATTCCTGAAAGGGCATGCTCTCCTTATGATTTCATATGCCTTTTCAAATGGTATCTTGTATTCCTCAAGAGAAAGACCCACGATCTGGTGACCTAGAACATCTAGGGATTTTGAATAGATTTCCGTTGGTTCGATCATACTATCCTTCCCTAGTTTCGCGATTACGCTCGATTCGAAAGCATCATCAGAATCCGTTGATATTATGATCCCGTTCGAAATCTCCGTAACCCTGTGACCTGACCTTCCAACCCTCTGCAGGAGTTTCGCTACCTGTCTCGGTGACATGTATTGCAGAACGAGGTTTATCGATCCTATGTCTATACCGAGTTCAAGGGAAGAAGTGCATATCAGGGATTTTATCTTTTCTTGTTTGAACCGCTCCTCCGCATCTATTCGGACTTCTTTCGAAAGGGATGAGTGGTGAGTTTCGATAGGCAATAATTTATTCAAAGCCCGCAACCTTGAGGATAAGACTTCCGAGAATTCCCGGGTGTTTGTGAACACCAGAACGGATTTGTTGTTTTTTATCAGTTCCTCTATCCTTCTCAGACGAGCGGAGGTTTCTCTCCCGACAAAAACTTTCTCCGAGATTTCGTAATCCTGTTTCTCAGGTTTCGGGGATTCCACTAGTATTTCAGTGTTCCCTTTTTCGAACGTGTTCACGATTTCGCAGGGCTTCCCCGCAGTCAGAAAGCGAGCGACTTCTTCAGGTGAGCCGATTGTTGCGGAAAGACCTACAATCTGGATTTTCTCTTTTTCTTTAATTATTTCCTTTAAACGTTCGAGTCCAACAGAAAGCTGGATTCCTCTCTTGTTCCCGACAAGTTCATGGATTTCGTCCACCACTATCCATCTTACATTCCGAAGGTGTTCTCTCATCCTCTTACCAACCAGCATCGCCTGTAAGGTTTCAGGGGTGGTGATGAACATATCAGCAGGGTTCGCGGCCTGCATAGAACGCTCGTACTGCGAAGTATCACCATGCCTAACGCTCACCTCGAAATCCAGTTTTTCAGCCCACCACAGGATTCTTTTCAGAAGATCGCGGTTCAGGGACTTCAATGGGGTTATGTAAAGGATTGAAATGGGTTTTAATTTTTCCTTCTCCCTGTCCTTCACGAATTCATCGAATATCGGGAAGAGGACACTTTCAGTTTTCCCTATACCTGTCGGAGCTATCAACAGCGTGTTTTTACCTTTGACTATCGGTGGAATTCCCTTCTCCTGTATAGAGGTGGGTTTGACAAAATCCCTTTCCTTTATTACCTCTTGTAATTCCTTCGAAAACAATTTCCATACCATGAAATGTCCTCCAAACGTTCGATATACCTACGTACACGAAGTGTACGTAATACGAGATGTACACTGACGTATACAGAGTA
>CAYFVC010000041.1:0-3820 GCA_964346665.1 uncultured archaeon | reverse complement strand
CAAGGAAAAAAGAACTTTTTCTGGTCGAGGGGAATTCCGCAGGAGGAACTGCTATAGAGGGAAGATTCAGCGAGTTTCAAGCGATTCTTCCTTTGAGGGGGAAGATTCTGAACGTGGAGAAGGCAAGATTGGTTAATGTCCTGAAAAACCAGGAGATACAGAACACGATAACAGCTATAGGGACAGGGGCTGGCGAATTCTTCGACGAATCGAAACTCCGCTACCATAAGATCATTATAATGACCGATGCTGATGTGGACGGCGCTCACATCCGAACGCTTCTGCTCACGTTTTTCTACCGCTACATGAAACCTTTGGTAGAGAACGGTTACGTTTATATAGCTCAACCGCCTCTTTACAGGATCAAAAAGAAGAACGAGGTTCGCTACGTTTATTCGGAAAAGGAGAAGAAAAGGGTTATGAAAAAGCTCGGTGGTAACATCCTTATCCAGAGGTTCAAGGGTCTGGGCGAAATGAACCCCAGGCAATTATGGTCAACGACAATGGATCCTGAGAAAAGGATTTTGTTACAGGTCACGCTTGAGGATGCTGTGGAAGCTGACAGAATATTCACCACACTTATGGGAGACAAAGTTGAGCCAAGGAGGGAGTTCATATACAAGAACGCAAAGTTCGTCAAGAACTTGGATGTGTGAGGTTGGATAAAATGGCGAGGGAAAAGCCTGTTGAGAAGGCAAAAACAAACGAAAAGAACGTAAAAGAACGGATAATAGAGGACGAGATGAAGCAGAGTTATCTCGATTACTCGATGTCCGTGATCGTTGGAAGAGCGTTGCCTGACGTGAAGGATGGATTGAAACCCGTTCACAGGCGAATTCTATACGCGATGCATGATATGGGGATGTTTCATTCCAAACCATACAAGAAATGCGCGAGGATCGTTGGTGAGGTTTTGGGTAAATACCACCCTCACGGAGATCAGGCTGTGTACGATGCGTTAGTTAGAATGGTTCAGTCGTTTTCCTTGCGTTATCCCTTGGTTGAGGGCCAGGGAAACTTCGGTTCGATAGACGGGGACGACCCCGCAGCTATGCGATATACCGAGGCAAGAATGCATAGGGTTTCAGAGGAGATGTTGAGGGACCTTGAGAAAGAAACGATAGAATTTCGAATGAACTTTGACGGTTCCCTTAAAGAACCGGTTATTCTGCCTGGGAAACTCCCGAACCTTCTGGTTAACGGATCTTCAGGGATAGCTGTCGGTATGGCTACGAACATCCCACCACACAACCTGAATGAGATAGCGGATGGGGTGACATCAATGATTGAAAACCCGGACATAACTGTTGAGGAGCTCATGAATCAAGTCAAAGGTCCTGACTTCCCGACCGGAGGGTTGATAATAGGGAAGCCTGGTATCATGCAAGCCTATACAACAGGAAGGGGATCGATAACTGTAAGGAGTCGAGTGGAAATCGCGAAGAGAACGGACGGGAAGGAAAGGATTATTGTGAAGGAAATTCCCTACCAGGTGAACAAGGCGAGATTGATAGAGAGCATAGCTGACCTCGTGAGGGAGAGAAGGGTAAGGGGAATCACAAACCTTCGGGACGAATCGGATAAAGAAGGGATGAGAATCATAATAGATGTTTCCAAAAGCGTTCCCGCGGATGTTGTTCTGAACAATTTGTACAAGCATACCCAGTTACAAACGACTTTCGGTGTGACACTTCTTGCTCTCGTTGATAATCAGCCGAGGGTTCTGAACCTCAAGCAGATGGTAGAGGAATTCATAAAACACAGGAAGGACGTGGTCACGAGGAGGACGAGGTTTGATCTGAAAAAAGCGAGCGAGCGAGCGCATATACTTGAGGGTTTGATTGCTGCGCTGGACAGGATCGATCCTGTGATAAAGACCATAAAATCCTCGAAAACGGTCGAAATCGCTAGAAAAAGGCTTGTTTCGAGGTTCAAGCTTTCCACAAAGCAGGCACAAGCGATACTTGAGATGCGTTTACAGAAACTCGCTTCTTTGGAACAGAAGAAGGTCAGGAACGAACACAAGGATTTATTAAAACTTATCGATGAGTTGAAAGACATCCTAAAACACGAAACCAAGATTTACGGGATAGTCAAGGACGAGATGAACGAGATGAAAAAGAAATACGGAGATGATAGAAGGACTGATATAGTGGACACAGGGGAGAGAATAGAGGAACTGGAAGATGACAGATTGGTAAAGCAGGAGGATGTTGTGATCACGTTTTCGAAGGATGATTACGTTAAGAGGATTCCTCTTGAGGAATACAAGAGGCAAAGAAGAGGGGGGAAGGGGATAATAGGAACGAGAACGAAGGAAGGAGATATTGTGAAAGAGATGTATATCACGAACACTCATGATTACCTGCTCTGCTTCACGAACAGGGGGAAAGTGTATTGGCTGAAAGCCTATCGAATCCCAGAAGTCGGGAGGTACGCGAAAGGAAGGCCGATCGTGAACTTGCTTAGAGTTGATAAAGGGGAAAGGGTGAGGGATATGATACCGGTAAAGAAATTCGAGGAAGGGCGATACATATTCTTCGCCACGAAAAAGGGACTGGTGAAGAAGACCTCACTTCTAGAATACAGCAGACCTCTTTCCTGCGGTATATGGGCGATAAGGTTAAGGGAAGATGACGATTTGGTGGAGGCGAGGTTAACGAACGGGTATAGTGAAATAATAATAGGAACGAAATTGGGGCAAGCTATTAAATTTAATGAAAAGCGGGTCAGACACACTAGCAGGAATATAATGGGAGTTGTAGGGATAAGATTCAAGAAAAAGGACGATGAAGTTATCGGGATGTGTAAAGTTGAAGAGGGAGGTTTCTTGTTTGCGACCACTGAAAATGGTTTCGGGAAAAGAAGTAAATTTGAATTATACAGGTTGACAAACAGAGGAGGAAAAGGAGTTATTAATCTAAAGGTTACAAAGAAAACCGGTAATGTGATTGGAATAACACCGTTAAAAGAAGATGATGAAATCATGTTTATATCGAAAAACGGGATGATCACCAGAACCATCGCGAAGCAGATCAGAGAAACCGGGAGGAGTGCTTCAGGGGTATATGTAATGAGATTAAACGAAGGGGACAAACTGGTTTCTTTCGCGAGGATAAAGGAAGGGGAATGAACACACAGAGTTTAAATTTCTAGTTTCTATCTAACCAGTATGGGGTAAACTAAGAATTTTGTGAATTCAAGTCTGTTTGTCATATCTATTACCTTTTATGGGGCCTTTGTTGGTTCACATGAATCATATCAGGTAATGAAAGAAGTGTATAAACTTAAACCGGAATTCACCGAGGAAGGGAAGCCATATCCTGTCAAAGAGCTGGCTGAAGTGGAAGGGCCTTCGCCGAACAAAAATGGAGCCGTTAAGGGTGGAATTATAGGTTCTTCGTCGTCAGTATTTGGCCTTTGTGTTTATAGTACCCTGAAAAGAAAAAGGCGGAGAAGTTAGTTTTTTAAACCGAAAAATATCCTATAATCATGGTCAGGGTGGAGTTCTGTCTATTGGATATAGATTACGTCGTTGAGGATGGGAAGCCCGTTGTAAGGCTGTGGGGGAAGACAAAGAACGGGAAGAGCGTTTTAGCGATGGATAGGGGTTTTGAGCCGTATTTTTACGTGGAAGTGGAGAAGGAGTTTTTGAAGACGAACGAGCTTGATAATCTCAAGAGGAGGATCGGGGAGCTCAAGGAATTCGGGGAGAAGGTCAAAAACATCGAGATGGTTGAGAGGAGGTATCTGGGGGAGAGGAGGACGTTTCTGAGACTTGTGGTTTCGAACCCTAGGGACATTCCCGACCTAAGGGAGA
>CAYFVC010000040.1:0-1764 GCA_964346665.1 uncultured archaeon | reverse complement strand
GTCTCCATTGACAGGGGTTTTCACGAGTTTGCTTAGCAAGTCTCTTATCTCCTTTTGTACCTTTATGTTCTCCTTTTCTAGTTTTTCCCTTTTGTACGATTCACGTTTCTTTTCTATGTGGTTGACAAGTTTTGTCCCTGAACCTATCAAAGCCCCTATCAGCGCTCCTTTAAGCCAGCCGTATTCATCCTTTGGAAGCTCGCTCAATACATAAGCGAGTCCTCCGGCTGAGCCGAGCGTGGTTAGTCCCCATATACTTGTCCAGTCGTACGCCTTTTTTACCCTTTTTTTTGCCGTCTTAGAAGCAGTCACTGCATTTTTCCGCAGTTTCTGGAAATCCTGCCCGATTTCCTTTTTTGTTTTTTCCCAGTCCGCATCCACGTTTTTATAAATTACTGGCATCGAACCGTAATTGCTGATGCCTTTCGGAGATTTGTAGGCTTCTTCCTTTTCTGTCAACCAGGCGCCGCTCCGAACACCTGGTAAATTGTACATCTCCAGTTAAATTATAATATCAAGTTTTATAAGCTTATCTATGCATCGATAGCTATCGCTTTTTACCTAAAATAGACCTGAATTCAGAAGGGAAAATAAGGAAAGATAAAAGTATTTAAACCCGAACTTGATATAAGATTATTATGATAGATACAGAGGTTCTCAACCAGATTTTGCAAAACGAATGGGCAATGAAAATCATATGGATATTGATAACTCTTGCAGCTGCGAAGATCACAATCAAACTATTCTCCCCGCTTATAAGGAAATTTGATAAGATGGTGGAGGCGGTTGAATGGTCCGAGCAGACGCACACTCTTGTAGAGAGAACGATAAAGTACGGGATATGGATTGTTGCAATTCTAGTTATTCTCGAAATACTCGGTTTGCAGGGAGCGATATTCACCGCTCTTGCAGGGGCGGGAGTCGCAGGACTAGCGATAGGTTTCGCCGCGAAAGACACTCTCTCGAACTTCATTTCCGGCATTTTCCTTTACTCGGATAGGACATTCAACATAGGGGATGTCGTTGAAATAGACGGGAAGGTAGGGAAAGTCATTGACATACATCTCAGAAAAACCGTTATAAAAGGTTTTGACAACAAGATCATAACCATCCCCAATTCCAAGACAGCGGAGTCCATTATAATAAATTACTCACGAGAGTCAACAAGAAGGGTTCAAGTTCCGATAGGAATCGCTTACGAAGCTGATCTCGCGAAAGCCGAAAAGATAATTCTTGACATTATAAAGAAGGATGAGGATTTTCTGGACGACCCCGCACCAACGGTTGTTGTTACGGGATTCGGGGACTTCTCGGTTGACCTTGAAGCCAGAGCATGGATAAAGAACAAGAAGTTCCTTGACAAGAAGATCAAGCTAATGAAACAGATTAAACTTACCTTTGACAAGCAAGGAATTGAAATCCCCTATCCAAAAAGGGTCATGATAAAGCAGAAATAGTAATCAATTTTTCTTTGGTCTCTCTCCTTTACCTATGCTTTCTCCTTTCAATTAGAATTAGAACTGGTGGTATAACACCTATGGCAGCGATCAGTGAATAGAACACCCCAAAGGAAAGTGCGATGGCAAAATCCCTGAGAAATGGGAGGGTGGCCGCAAGAAGAGCCAGAAAACCTATTATTGTAGTGAGTGAAGTAAGTGTTATTCCTTTCCCTATGTTTTTCACCGAACTGTATATCGCTTCGTCAATTCTGTGTTTCTTTATTTCCTCCTCGAACCTGTGTATTATGTGTATCCCGAAGTCTAT
>CAYFVC010000039.1:0-8164 GCA_964346665.1 uncultured archaeon | reverse complement strand
TGAACAATTCGGATGAATTAGCTATCTTTGCTATAGAAGAAAGAGATTTTTACAATAAAAACATACCTAAAAAGGAATTGAGACCAAATAATTCTACCATGATTATTACTACAGAGGATGGAGGTAATATTTTCAGTGAATATGTTAACACAGGGAATGATACAGAAAAACAAAGACCTGATTTAATGTTCTCGTTTTTAGAAAGAAGCAATGTCAAAGAAGTAAGATTTGCAGGTGAATGGGCTTGGTGGGAGAAAAAGGTATTATTTGATGGTAAATTGGTTTCTCATGGGGATAGTAAAGCATGCCTATCAGGGATAGCAGAGGATTTTCATGATGAAGACTTTGAAATAAAAGGTATAAAAGGCTGTATATATCCTACCATACCTAAAAGATTTAGCAAAATTGTAGAAAAACTTTATAATGAACAGGTTCCACTGGATTCTATTTTAAATAAATGATTTCTCTCTAGAAACATTTAAAAACCCCTAAGGACTAAAATAAAAGTTCATGCCTGTAAAAAAAGTTCTGAATGAGGTCGATCTTTCGAAGGTCGGGGATTGGCTTGAAGAAAGAGGGAAGAAAATTCTAGTTTACCATAGGGATGTGGATGGCGTGTGTTCTTCCACTATCCTAATGAAGTTCTTCCCGGAATTAGAGACTATTCCCAGGGAAGGCCCTATAATAGACAAAAAGTTTTTCAGAAGAATTGTTTCGGAAAATCCAAAAGTACTAATTTTCCTCGACATGCCTGTGGATCAGGAGTGGGAAAAGGTTTTTAAATTCAGAAAGGAATTGCCCGATCTCAAAATTCTGATCATAGATCATCACGTGCCCGAAAAGGATATGAATTCCGAACATATAATTCACATAAATCCAAGGTTTCTGAAAGGCGAGTATTACATACCCGCGTCCTGTGTTGTTTACGAGCTTCTCAGGAAAATGAAATATGATGTCAAACCTTACCTCTGGATATCGCTAACGGGTGTGATAGGTGATTACGGAGTAAAGGATTGCGAATGGATGTTCAAAGAACAGGAGAAAACTAGCAAAATACCTCATCACAAACTCTTCAAGTTCTCTAATATCATCTCTTCTGCGATAACGTTTAAGGGTTTGAGAGGATGTAAAAAAGCGTTAGAGCTTCTTCTGAAAAGCGAGGGATACGAGGATTTCGAAAAGTCTAGGGATTTGAGGACTTGGAACACAATAGTTCAGAAAGAAGTGAAGAGGATTGTAAATGATTTTGAGAAGAGGAAAGAGGTTTTCGAAAAAGAACGATTGATTCTTTACGAAATAAAGAGCAGGATGAACATAGCTTCGATAATAGCGACCGTGACAGCGGAAAAACACCCGAACTATATAGTTATTATAAGGAAGAAATCAGGTAATTTCTGGAAGATATCCCTTCGTTATCAGGCGGGGAAGGTGAGCATGGGAGATCTCGCGAAGTTCTGTTCTAAAGGTATAGGTTCTGGAGGGGGACACGTAAAATCTGCAGGAGCGTTCTCGAACAACTGGGAAGAATTCAGAAAAAGGGTTTTTGAGTATCTGAAGTAAGTACCAAAATTATCAATTACTTGAACCATATTTAGAGATTTTGCTCAGAAATTCCACTTCTGATTCTCTAGGTTCACGCTTTTTGAAACTACGTGGCGAGTAGAACTCTCTTCCATCAAAAAAGATATAGCTTATAGCAAATTCCCAGTCACCATGTGGTATAGTTTTCCTTAGAGATCCATGCGGCATCCACTTCTTACCTAAATATTTATTAATTTCCAGTTCAAAGGGATCTGGTTTCTCTTTAATCCAACTATCTTCCCCATTATAAATTTCAGGAATACTTCTCCAGAAACGCAAGCCTAGTGCATGCGAAGACTTATTACCTAAAATAACTTGAAGGTGTCCATCTTCCATCAAAGAGTCTTCCGGTTTCAATTTTTTAAGTAAGTTCAGATAGCAAATTAGGTCACAGGCTAAACCTTCATAAGTTGGTTTACTTAACGAATCTGCCACTACCACATCACCTAATTTTTCTTGATCCCGATACTCAGCAACTGCACTTGCAAGTTCTGGAACTTTCAAATCAGTATGAACAAAAGGATACGAGAATTCCCAAGGTTTATGATATAAAAGCGCTACTTTCATGGCATGGCGCATTGACGATTCCATCTCCACTCTATCTGAAAGGCTAGGATCATACTCTACAGGAATCTCATTAAGTTTATACCATACCACAGGTATGCCTCTATCTTTACCTTTCTCTATTTTCAGTTCAAATTCCATTTTAAATGATATTCACATAAGTTTTAAAAGTCTTTTTTACTAAGAAGTAAATCACTCCCCCACATTCACGAATTTGATGTTGTCGTACCCTTCAAAGGCATCTTGGCTTCCAGGGTAATCCTCTGTTGTGCTCTCGATAACGAGGTAGAAGGATTCGATATTTTTCCCTGTTTCAAGGTTTTTCTCGATCATCTCGCATTCCTTGTGGTTCTCCCCGAAAATCACTAAGTTTACTGGCTTCTCGCTGAAATATGGCGTGTACTTTTCCACGATTGTCTTGTAAAGCTTCAGGAAGGAATCGAGGTCCTGTTCTATGTGGAGTATCACGAACACGTGCCCGTATTCCGGGTTGTAGGCTTCGACAATGCTCGCGTCCATACCGATCGCCTCGTACAGGCTAGCGAGCAGTATTGAGAAATCATCACAATCACCTCCCATCGCGTCCCACGTTTCCAAGGGATCCGCTATGTACTCATCCCTTCTCGGATCCGAAACGTAATAGATTCTGTTAGAGACCTCATTGTATATGCCGAACACCTTCGTTGCTGGGGCGTTCGGCGCTGTGTACTTCACCACCGACTTAACAGCGATGTTTCTAACGGAGGAGGAGTTGAACTTGGAGGAAAACATCCCGTCCTCCTCTTCCTCTATTGTGACATTCCAGAAACACCTCCAGTGTTTTCTGAAGGTTATCGGTTCCTTACAGTAGCAGGAGTTTTTTACAACATACGCTACTTCCCCTTTCTCCGAGCATGACCTTTCGCACTGCTCCTCCCTCGAGAGATTCGCGCTTATCAGCATGTCCTCTATGTACTTCAATTCGAGCGCCAAACCCGCAAGGAGGACTATTATGATCAGAACGAGTATTACCTTCTGGATATCCATATTAAATATTGGGTTTCTCATTAATTAAACATTTAAATAAGAATGATAACTTACTTTGTGGGGCGTCTGGATGGTACTAGAAGTTGCAAATTTAGGGAAAAAGGAATTACTTGAAAGTTACTTTTTAGGAGTGTTAGATTCAACTCCAAAACAATATGAATTGCCGAAAGACCCTTTTTCTGATCTGTGGAACAGCATAATGGATTCCCCACCCGATCCCGACCCCGTGATACCTGACATGTTTTACGAAGGACTGGACAAGGAAAAGTATGATTAAAAGAAACCTAAATGACTTGTTTTTATAAAAAATCGAACCAAATAAATAGTAAAGTGATTTCATGAAAGCCTATATGGCGACTAACATCATTGGAGTATTCGCTTTCGACAAGAACGGGAAGACAATCGTTAGTAAACTCTTCCCTAAAAAGCCGGAAGTGATAGCAGAGAAATTGCGAAAATCCAGGGAAGGAGAGATCATAGAGGAGGAGAGGTTCGTTCTTAACAAGATCCGCCTTGCAGGGTACAAGGAAGTGATCTGGGACAAGCGAGCGAAGGACGGTTTTATCGCTTGCGTGTACGATCCTGAAAACAAGGGTAAGGAGATCGCGAACAACGAGTTCCGAAGACTTGCCCTTGAAAGCCGCTGGGTTTCGACACAATCAGAACTGAACGAGATCCTGACGAAAGTCAACGTTCTGCTTTCTGGGGAGAAGATAAAGATAGTTAAGAAAGACAAAGTTATCATGCATGTTATTGGGATAATAGATGAACTTGATTCTTCCCTGAATTCATTATCCGAGCGCCTCCGTGAGTGGTATGGGATGCTCTCGCCCGAAACAGTCCGCGAAGTGAAATCCCATGAGAATCTCCTTGAACTACTTTCAAAATCCAAAAAGGAGGGGAAAGAAAAAATCCATGAATTTTCGAAAAGTTTGCATGGTCTTTACAAAACAAGGGATTCTTTGTCTAAATATTTGGAGAGCTTATGCAAGGAAACTATACCGAACCTCTCGGCAGTAGGGGGACCTTTGCTGGCTTCTAGATTGATTTCCCTGGCTGGCGGTCTTGAAAAAACAGCGAAGCTCCCGAGTTCAACAATCCAAATCCTTGGAGCGGAAAAAGCGTTGTTCAGGCATTTGAAAGGCAAGGGGAAAGCTCCTAAATACGGGGTTTTGTTTGGACACGCATTAATACAGCAAGCTCCAAAACCGCTAAAGGGGAAGATCGCTAGACTCATATCCTCTAAGCTTTCGTTAGCTGCTAAAATGGATTTCTATTCTAAAAAGGATCAGGGAAAGGAGATGAGGGAGGATTTGGAGAAGAAAGTTAACGAGTTGTTGAAAGGTTTTAAATGAACTTCTTCATCACGACGAACAAATGATCCTTCTCGTAGGGGTCAAGTATCACCTTGTCCAGGATCTTGAATTTCTTTTTGAGCTTCGCGATTTCTTGTTTGTAAATCTCTTTCGGATCTTTCACAACGTCGATCGACCTCGCTTTTATCGCGATCACGGCGAAACCGTTAGGTTTTAGGAATTGATCCGCGTTTCTTATCATTATCGGGGTCTGATCATCAGAGGCGACATCCTCGTATATCAAATCGACCTTTTCAACCCACCCGTAATCCTCAGGTTTCCTGGCATCACCGACAATCGGGACTATGTTTCCTCTTTTCTCAGCTATCGGATTCAAATCGCGCACACAGCGCTCGGAAATTTCAACACCGTATATTATACCCTCCTTTCCAATTATGTCTGAAAGGAACGTTGCGGTCTGGCCGGAAGCGATACCTAAGTAGAGGATTTTAGCGTTCTCCATTACGGGAAAGAATTTAAGACCGTTAGCTATCGCGGCTGCGGGCTTCGAGCGGTTCGGGTTCCATTCGCGGAATTCGGAATTCTTCCAAATGATCAGGTTTTTAGAATAGGTCCGATCACCTGGGATGAGATTTCGAGTGAAGATGTGCTTTCCCTTCTTCCACACGCCTGGGAATGTCTGGTTCATAATGTTAATTTGGTGCAAACCCTAATAAGAGAAACTGGCGTGACCAGGGGCTATCCCTATTGCGAGATCTCGAAGGACGACCCCTGCATATCATTTTGGCTGTATGGGAATTTTTTTACATACCACGGGATTGTCTTTTCCTTTATTGCATCTTTGATGGCAGAAATAAGAGGATAGTCAAGGCCCTCGAATTGATCCTTCATATCAAGTAATTTAAGCATGAAAGCGGGCCTGGAAGATTCGGGTGGATCATCCAAATCAAGTGCACCGTGTTTCATATAATGATCCATGGTTACTTTAACTTCGAAATATTTATTCGCGCGTTTCAAAGTCTGCATTGCGCAGGCGTCTGGTGTTGAATCGCATTCGGGCATTAAATCAATCGCTACTTCCTGGCCGCTGTTCTTGGAAAGGGTTTCAACCTTCTTCCTTGCTTCCCGATATGCGGCATGCAAAACCGGATCTTCGGATTCTGCAATTTGCTGGAACATTTCCCCAAAACCCTTCAGGTCTGTCACAAAATTAGCAAGATTCGCTCTATATCCCTTTTTTCTTGCTCCATAACCAGATAATGCTGATGCTATTTTACCTATGCTGTAAAGTACTTCCATTGCAGCCACGGTTCTGTTTATTTTGGGTTCACTCATGAAAAGGAATTCAAAGTAAATTTTAAAAAATGATACTAATCCAAGCCTAAGACTTCTGTCTTATGAGTTCAGAAATTCAGCAGGACAAGCGTTATAACCATTAAAATCATCCCTAGTATCACACCCAAGGTGACTGAATGTTCTTTCCCGTACTTATGTGCTGCAGGCAGAAGTTCGTCAAAGCTTATGTAAACCATCACCCCTGCTGCGAAAGCGAGAGCCCAGTTCACAACGAATTCCGTCAAAAAAGGCAGCAAAAAGATTATGCCGAACAAAGCGCCAATGGGTTCGGAAATGCCCGAAAGAAAGGAATACTTGAAGGCCTTTTTCCTGTTTCCCGTGGCGTAGAAAACAGGGACCGAGACTGATATGCCTTCAGGTATGTTGTGCATCGCTATTGCTATCGCTAGAACCAGTCCGACTTTTATGGAGTGAAGAGATCCTGCGAAAACAACGAAGCCCTCGGGGAAGTTGTGTATTGCAACACCGGCGGCTGTTAGGATGGAAAGCCTCATAATGGTTCTATGTCTGAAATGCCTGTGTCTGTGTCCTCCATGACCCCCGTGATCCGGTTCCTCTACTTCGTAGAAGTGCGGGATATAGAGATCGAGAAGGAATATGAAAATCATCCCTACAAAGAACCCGAAACCCGCTAGAAGCAGACCGATTGTTTGTATCGAATTGCTAAGGAGTTCGAAAAAGGAGACAGCTATCATAATGCCGGCAGAGAAACCCAGGCCTATGGCAAGGAAACGTTCAGTTGGCTTTTTCACGAAAAACGCTATTGCGGCCCCTATCGTGGTTGAGGCGCCCGCTAGGAAAGACAACAACAAACCAAGAATGACAGGATTATCCAAAATCATATTATTTATTGTCCGAGCTTAATATTAAGCTTAATTCCGCATTTTCAACCTTGAAATCTGATGTGTGAAAAACCAGGCCAAACCTTTATATATTAATTAATTATAATATTAATTAATTAAAGACTTGATTTCTGGGTCTTTCATGTCCTAGGAATTTGCACAGGTGAAAGTTTATGACTGCTGCCAAAATCGATAGTTACACCGCGAAAGAAATCAAGGTGATGGAAGGTTTAACAGCCGTTCGAAAGCGCCCTGGAATGTACATAGGTTCGACGGGTCCGCGAGGTCTCCACCACCTGGTTTACGAAGTTGTGGACAACGGAGTAGACGAAGCTATGGCAGGGTTCTGTAAAAATATAAACGTGACCGTCCACAAGGACAACAGCGTGACGGTGGTTGATGACGGGAGAGGAATTCCCGTGGATAAACATCCAAGGTTCCCTAGCAAATCCGCTTTGGAAATAGTGATGACCAAGCTTCACTCCGGGGGGAAGTTCGACCAGAAAACCTATCGGATTTCGGGTGGGTTGCATGGCGTGGGCATCTCTGTTGTCAATGCCTTATCGGAGAAATTTCTGGTTGAGGTAAAGAGGAACGGAAGGATTTACCACCAGGAATACAAGAGAGGAGATTCCATAACAAAGTTACGAACGAAAAAGGGGAGGTTCCCTTACCAGACAGGAACCAAAATAAGGTTCTGGCCTGACAGAAAAATTTTTGAAGAGACTGAATTCCATTATGATATTCTCGTTTCAAGATTGCGAGAACTCGCTTTCCTGAACGCGGGTTTGTTCATTTCGCTCAATGACGAAAGAACGAATGAAAGCGAGGATTTCAAGTTCGATGGCGGTATCGTTTCATTCGTTAACTTCCTCAACGAGAACAAGGATTGTTTGCTTGAGAAGCCGATATATTTTGAGAAGAGCAAGGATTCCACACAGGTTGAGATCGCAATTCAGTACAACACGGGCTACTCGGAAAGCATAATCCCTTTTGTCAACAACATAAATACCGAGGAGGGAGGAACCCACTTAATAGGTTTCAAAAACGCACTAACAAGGGTTATCAACAGATACGCCCAGGATAACAACCTGTTCAAGAATCACGAAAAGCTCTCCGGATCGGACGTGAGGGAAGGTTTAACGGCTGTGATAAACATAAAGATGATAAACCCCCAGTTCGAAGGCCAAACCAAGACAAGGCTGGGAAATCCTGAAATAAAAAACATCATAGATTCTGTGGTTTCGGATGGCTTGAAAACCTTTCTGGATGAAAACCCGAACAAGGCAAGGTTAGTTGTTGATAAGGCGATGAACGCTTCCAAAGCGAGGGAAGCTGCCTTGAAAGCAAGAGAGCTCGTTAGAAGGAAAGGGGTTTTCGAGGGTTCTTCCTTGCCCGGGAAGCTTGCGGACTGCTCGGAGAGGGACCCTGCGAAGAGTGAGATTTACATTGTAGAGGGTGACTCAGGAGGAGGGTCTG
>CAYFVC010000038.1:0-3284 GCA_964346665.1 uncultured archaeon | reverse complement strand
TTACGTGATAACCGTTAACAACTACGGACCCAAGTACGCGGATGAGGTAGAAGTCAGGCTTTACAAGGATACCTGCCCTATTGACATTTCAAGGGAGAGTGCGAATACAAGCTGCTGGGGTGATCATTCGGGAAATAACTCGGACACTGACTGGGAGTTCGACGTTTACGGGTACAAAAACTGCACTCTTGCATGGGCTGTGGATGCAGAGGCAGTCCACCAAGACACGGACTGTGACGATGTTGAGATACGTTTCATGACAAGCCACACCAACTACGGAGACGTGGAAATTGACGTGGATGTGGAAGACAACACGACAGCTGATGGTGGTGAAGAAGATGGTGGAATAGCGCCCCTCCTAGGATGCACCTCAAACGCGAGCTGTACCACCACTCAGTATTGTAAAAACGGGGTTTGCACGGCCTTGTCCTGTCCAAGCGGATGGTATGCTAAAAACCACAAGTGTAACGAATACGAAAAGGAACTGAGCATAATCGATTACACGTCAAAGGTTTACATACTTCAGGGAGGAACGAACTCGACAAAGGTCACGGTGAAGAACACAGGGGAAATCGAGCTTAAAACGAAACTGAATTGCACCTCAGAACTCGAAGGGCTAACGGAAACCGTCAAGCCCACTAGTTACACCCTTAAGTCAGGGAATTCGGGCATTTTCACCATGAATCTTTCTGTCTCGAATACAACAGAGGTCGGTTACCACACAATAACGTTTAAAGCGTATGCAAGCGATTATTCCGGTGTTTACACAACGGAGGATATGACACTCGCTGTAAAACCCCTGGAGGAAACCAAGAAGGAGATAAACCAAACGTATGATGATCTGAAAGAGCTATTCTCTTCGATCGTTTCGATTTTCAATCAAATACCGCCAAGTTCCGAGGTAAATTACACGCTTGCGAACAGAACCTACTACCGCTTGGTTAACATGTTTAAAGATGCGGAAGAGAAATTAAAAGCTGGGAACTACCTTGATGCTTACAGTGTACTCAAGGAAACGAATTCCTCGCTCACCTCATTCAAGCAAGAGGTGGACCAGATCATGTTCGAAACCGGGCAGCTCCCGCTCGGTAACTTGTTGACGTGGGTGGCGATTCTTGTTGTGATCGTTGTTATAGGAGGATTCCTCGTGTACCTTCTGCTCCCGCCGAAAAGGGGCTACCATCCAGTGTTCGGGTACGTTCCGAAGAGAAAAATACCACTAACAGAAAAGTTGAAACATTTGTTCTCGCATCTCGAAAAGATTAAACATCTGGGAAGGGGGCAAAAAACTCTGGAAGCATTCGAAAGGCCGATGCCGGTGGAAAGGGAAAGGCCACCTCCACTCCCCGAGAAACCGCCCGAGGAAAAAACTTACATGGAAGGTTATGAAAAGCAAAGGGGATTCGGTCTCTCATACAAGAAAAAGGAAATGAAAAGCAAGAAGAAATTACCCGGAAAGTAGCTATTTTTATTGTTAACAGGACAATAGATTTATAGGAAGTATTACACCACACAACGAAACGTCTCGTGGTGTTGTGAGGTTTTTCTATGGGCTTCAGGGTACTCGCGCTTTTCGGATTTTTCACCATTGTTATGACAGTGATAGGCGTTGTGATAGGTAGTTTAATCTGGGGTTTCCAAGGTCTCGTTTTTTTAGGGGTTTTGTTTTTTCTGGTATCCGTTGTCATGAATATAGCATATCATTCTCGTTCCAATAAAGTTATACTAAGGAGGTACAAAGCGAAACCGAGCGAAAACGAAGGATTGAACGACATCGTTGAGAAGCTCGCGACAAACGCAAAGATACCCGTTCCGAAAGTTTACATCCTTCCGATCGATGTCCCAAATTCATTCGCGACCGGAAAGTCGAGAGAAAACGCTATGGTATGCGTTACCGAGGGTTTGCTCAACATGAACAAGGGGGAGATAGAGGGTGTTGTTGCCCATGAAATCTATCACATAGCGAACAAAGATATACTAATACAGAACGCTGCTGCTGTTGTGGCGAACATGTTTCATTTGACATTCGTTCTTTCCCCTCTTGCTGTTTTTATTGTTAAGCTCGCGATTTCGGAAAGGAGGGAATACAAGGCGGATTACTACGGATCGAGGTTTTCTAGAAAACCTGGGGAACTCGCCTCCGCCCTTAACAAGATGAATGAAATAGCCAGGCATAACCCAATGGAAGGGTCGACCGCATTCGAATGTCTGTGGATGGTGAACCCTTTCAAGAGGGAAGGCTGGGAAGGAATGTTTTCGACCCATCCCCCCACCGCAAGGAGGGTTAAGAGGGTGGAAGATATGGAGCACGAGGGCATACCAGAGCCCCCTGAAGCAACGGAGGTGGACTGAATGATAGAGAAGAAAATCGAAAGGATTGATGAGGAGATAAAATTCATTAAAACGAGGATGGAATTCGGAGGCCCTGAAATTCGAAATATTTGCCAAACCCTTGAAAACGTTTTGCGCGACCTGAAGGCTTTTGACCAGAAAAGACACCAAACGGGTCAGATGGAGGACGATCTTAACAAAAGGTTCGAGGCGATTGTTCTTTCCTTGGAGAAGATAACGAAGATCCTGAAGGACAACGAATTGGTTTAGGGCTCGAAATTCGTCAGACCGTTTTCCTTCGCTAGTTCGAACGCTCTTTCCATTTCCTCTCGATTAACCCTTCTGCACATCTCCTTGAATTCAAAGACCTCGAATTCTGGGTGATATTGATCCATTATGTTCAAGCGGATCTTATTATCCAAATTTTTCCCTATCCATTTCATTACCGTTTTCGTGCAGCATTCAATATGGTTCGGGAGCACTAAGTGGCGGATTAGGATTTCGGCCTGCTTTTTCGCGAGTGAATAGTTTCTGGTCATGGTCTTCCAGTAATTCGGGACCTTCGAGAGCTTTTTCGCACACCTATCATTCCCGTACTTGAAATCCGCCAGGTAAACATCGATCACCCCATCGAGAAGTTTCATCGATTTTTCCGAAAGGTACATGTTCGAGTTCCATACTATCGGTTTGTTAATGTCAAGGAATTTTAACATCTCGAGGATCGTATGTAAATTAGGGGTTGGGTCGCCCCCAACCAAGTTAATGTTCCTGCTGGCGTTCTTTCGTTTTTCAGCGAGCTCCGCCAATTCCTTCCCTTTCACTTCGGTTCCTTCCTCCTTCTGCCTCGATATCGTCCAGTTCTGGCAGTAAATACAATAGAAGTTGCAGCCCATGAAGAAAAACGTGTGGGAAGGGATTATGCTCCTCTCCTCGCCCATGTGTATGAATTCGCT
>CAYFVC010000037.1:0-23570 GCA_964346665.1 uncultured archaeon | reverse complement strand
GTTCTTTTTGTAAACTTGATTGTACAGAATTTGAATGCGAAAATGGTGTTTGCGATACAGGTATAGGAGAGAATTGCGAAAACACAAACGATTGTTCTTGTGAAAGTGGTTATATATGTTCATTGAAGCGTTCTAATGTTGATAGTAAAGGATGCTATAAAATAACATGTGGGGATAATTTCTGCGATAAACCAGATGAAGTAGAATCAAATTGCTGCTTAGATTGTGGTTGCCCTTCCGGTTATGAATGCATAAATAATAAATGTGAAATAACAGCACCAGAGCTAGAAATTGCTTACACAACAGGTTCTGTATATCCAACAGTAGCATATTCCAGTCCCTATTATGCTAAAGAAAAGGGATATTCTCATATGAAACCATTACAAATTACTATAAAAAATCCTTCTCCCCTTTCTGTTTCAAACTTAATAGTCAAAGCTAAATTGGAAGGTTACAGTACTGATTGGTCTTCTCAAACTGTTGGTAATTTTAATTCGGGAGATACGAAAGGTTTAGATTTTTATGATATGGGATTTTCTAAAAATATTTTATCAATAACAGAAAAAACATCTGTACCGGTAAGTATTGAAGTGACATATAATGATCAATTGGGAAATCCTTACAAAAAAACTTATTCAACGCAAGTAGATGTTTACGGAAGAAATTTCTATACTTTTGAAACTTCACCTGCATGGGTAACCAGTAAAAGCGACGCTATCAGGCAATTTGCAATAGAAGCTGTTGGTACAGCTTATACCGGAAGTCCTTCTGGTGTAGAAAAGTCAGCTAAATACATATTCGATCAACTGGGAACTTATGGAGTTGACTATATATCAGACCCTAGTGGGTGGGGGGATTACTTACAGTTTCCAGCAGAAACTTTGAAGAGGAAAGCTGGTGATTGTGATGATCTTTCAGTTCTGTATGCTGCGTTATTAGAAAGTATAGGAATCAAAACCCAAATAGTAGTAGTTCCAGGACATATGTTTATGAGATATTATGATGGTGAAAATTGGCATTCTGTTGAAACTACTATGATTGGTCATGATTTTAATTCAGCGAGAATTACAGGCACTTCAACTTTTAACAGATATACAGATAAGACAATAGTGGATGTTGAAGATACATGGATTAAAGATAATCTAGGTCCAGTTGAACCAGAATTGGGTCATGTCCCATTACCAGAAATATCTATGACTTCTGACAGTGATATAGACACCAGTTATATAGGAATGAAATTATACACTTGTTCTTTTGATTTTAAGAACAATGGAGATGCTCCAGGAAGCAGGTGTGGAGATTTTTACATACTTATTTAACAAACTACATATTTAGAAACCGACCATGATTGCTTAAAAATTGGAAGTGATTCAACAGAAACTAAGACACTGACTCATGGATGGACATGGTATAGTTACGATATTACATGTGAATTTGTTAGAGACTAATTTCGTTTAAAAATAGCCTTTTAAATCAAAGTTCTGAATTTTGACCCCCTCATTTATAAGCCCAAAAACCAATAATATATCAACCATTAAAAGCATAATCTGCATGATGTAAACCGATATGTTGCGCCCGTATAGGAGTTTCATCTGAGTCCTAGATAATGCCCCCAGCGTGATTCTTTTAAACACGGATGTAAAAATATAATCATGCAGGGACACAAAGGCAAAATAAGTTCTATAGAAATACCGTGGTATGCAGCGAGTGGAGCAATGGCTCTAGCATCGGCTACGCTTTATCCAGAAAGTCCACAATACATCCTCCTGGGTGTTGCATCACTTCTTAACATAGGAGCAGGAATTAGTTTTGGGTATTGGTGGAGAAAGTCTGGTCGTGACAAAAAATTCTATTAGAAGGACTAACAACGCTACATTTTGTTATTTATGTTGCCTCGTTTATTAGGGAGTAACCGCATAATTATAACTATTAACATGGCTGTGAGAATTTTGATATTGGAAGAGATATACAATTTCCTGAAATTGATAGACAGCCCTGGGACGTACTTAATGTGCATAGTCTTCGCTATGGTCGTCATACCCTTTTACGTCAGGGCTGTTCACGACCAGATAAAAAACCCTCAGGAATATCACATGGTTTCATTCGAGAAGACGTTATGGGTCGGCTTCGTGTTAATAATATTCCTGCTCGTTTTCGGTGTAGCGAATTTTCTCAGGTTCCTCCCTTAACCGATTTAAATCCAAGAATTTCTGCCGTTCACCTCACGGAAACTAGCTGAATATACATTTATTAACTCTATAATAACTGAAAATTATATGACGGGCCGGTGGTCTAGTGGTATGACGCCGCCTTCACACGGCGGAGATCGGGAGTTCAATTCTCTCCCGGCCCATATTTATAAAATACAACTAATAATATCCCGAAGCGAAATGACACAGGTTCTGCCTGTGTCCTTCGAAACATCGGGTTCGTGGTCTAGTGGTATGACGTCCGCTTGACGTGACCCTTTCCGCTTCGCGCAAAGCATCAACGGAAAAGTCTCAAAGTGCGGAAGATCGCCGGTTCAATTCCGGCCGGACCCATATCTTTTAATTTTTCAGTTTCATTTAATTCTAATGGTAGGATACTGCAAAGAATTCACAAAAATATCTCGTGATGTTGAAGATCTAAAGAAAGAAAAGCTAAAAAATGATTTATACTCCACAGAATTTGTGTTAAGCGTACTTAACACTTTTAGTTTAGATAAAGAAGGTTTTGATATGAGAAGTCTTAACAGTAAAATGTATACACTTAAAAATAATGGCTCACTTGAAATAATCCAAGGAAAATCTTCTGAAATGAAGAGGGTATTGAATTTTGTGAATCGTGACGGACTTCTAAAAATTTTGAATTATCACCTTGAAAAGGATTTGATCAAAGAATACAGTGGAGAGATAGATAGTGTTATATCCGAGAAAAAGGAATTCTACCTTTCTAGAAAAGTTGATAGTATGTTCTAAATGTACGTGGTATCATGCCAGACCACTATGGCGTGTTCGAGCAAGGAAATGATAAGGCCAAAAAATACATGAAAAAGAATGTTAAAGGATTGTACTCAGTTAAGGTTATGCTAGAAGGGTTAAGATTGTACCTAAAAGAGGGTAAGCATGTGCAAGAGCATGAGGTTACAAATGCACCTAAAGAAATGGAAATAAACGGTGACAAAACCAAGGTCAAGAGATTAAAAGTACCAAGAAGGTATAAGAAAATGATTTTTTTCACCCAAGAAGGGACTAGAGAAACGTTTGCACATTTTCGTGACGTTAAGAAGAAACTAAGAAAATATGATGAAGAGAAGATGCTCAAGACAATGGATAAAATAGCATCGATGCTTTAATTTTTATAAATACCATCTCTTTATTGTATTATTATGCCCCTGTAGTCTAGTCCGGTCAAAGTTCCCATCGCGTAAGCGAGGTTCGACGATGGATACCGGCCTTTCGAGTAACCTTTTTACTCAAAAAGGTTAACCAAAAACCAGAAGTTAAAAACTTCCACTTGAAAGGTTTGATGGCGAAAGCCGATGAAATATGAAGAAAGCCGGTGACCCGGGTTCGAATCCCGGCGGGGGCATTTATTTTTAAACTATTCAAGAACTTCCAAACCTTTATACGAGATTCTTCCAGTATTGAAAGCTTCAGTATTACCCATATCTTTAAGTTCAACCTCTATAACAGGAAGCAGTGCTTCTGCTTTAGCTCTATTACGTTCAAAAGACAACGTTGCCATATGAAAGAAGTAATCAAAAACTTTTAATGGAAATGGGATACGAGGTTTTTTTACCCTTTTCAGCTTACCTTCTACAGGATGGATTTTAAAAAAATTTTTATCAATTTTAAAAAGGTTAATAGGATTAAGTTTCCTGTAATCAAACTTAATATAATCAAACTTAACATATTTCTCCATGTTTTCTTTCAACAAGTTTACATTTATTGGCTCTATGTACGGCATGATTATAAATTGGCAGTAAATTTTATAAACCATTCTAATTTTAAAAGTTTAAATCCAAATTAAATGTATGAAGTGGGGCTGCGATGATTGCGATAACTGCGGCTTGTGCTGCAAGGATTGGGATATCGAGCTCTCTAAAGAGGACATAAGGACTCTAGTAAGTTTAGGTTACGATCCTAAAAATTTCCTCGTTCTGGACCCCGTCCCTAGAATGAAGATGGTAAAAAGGAAGAACGAGAAAAGTTGCGTGTTCCTCGATGAGGAGAATATGTGCGTCCTCCAGAAGAGGCATGGGCATCAAGCGAAACCGCACACATGCAAGCAGTACCCTGAAATAAAAACAGAGAATATAAAGGAGAAGGATTACTTCTTCTATGAATACGGAGGGAAAGTTTTCACTCGCGATATCCTGATCAAAATACTCGAAAACCTCAAGAGGACGAGTAAGCCCTATCTTTTCGAGATGCTTCTGGACGAGCTCGAAACGCTCAGGAAACAGGGAAACAGGTACGTCGATACTTTCAATTACGATGATGCGAAGAAACCCTCAGGGATTAGGAAATCCTTGGCGAGGGGAAGAGTTCGAAAGATTCTCCCTAAAAAATTCGGTGAAGGGGACAAAGAAGAATTCGGTAAAATAGAGAAACGAGCGAAATTAAATGTTCGAAACATGATAGATGAAATACAGAAGAGAATCCCTAGTGAAGATGTCATGAATCCTAACCTCCCCGAAATGCTGCTTTCGTATTTTTACATGGTGCAAACTAACGATCCTAAAGATTCGAAAAGACTGGCTGAATATTTCTTTGAGTGGAACGCGAAAAGGTTCTGAAGCTTTTTAAACATCAGATATATTTTATCTATACAAAGTGATCAGCATGCCCACATTCGAAAGATACTGCGACAGGTGCGGAGAGCCGAGTACAAGACTAAGGAACGTAAACGGAAGAATGCTCTGTCCCAAGTGCAGGGGAATTAGGATAGAAGAGGAAGAAGGGTTAGGAAGGAAAGCGAAACTGAGAAAGATATGGGGCATAAAGTAAAGCGACGGCTTAACTTCACGTTAAAGCAGTCTTTCGAAAGCTTGCGGGGGTACCCAAGTGGTCAATGGCTTCGGCCAAAGGGGCTAGAGTATCTAAACCAAAGGTTTGATATGGCCAAGTTTAGGTATGGCCAAGTTCAGGTTCGCTGAACATTTAAGGTTTCCGTTGAGAAGCCTAGTAGCTTAGAAGTTGCTCAGGGAACTTGTTTCCTGAGATTGGCTGAGCACTGCTTTCCAGGGTTCGAAGCGTGGCTTTTGCGTACTCAAACCACACCTACCAAAGTTTCGCTAAAATCCCTGCCCCCGCATAATGTTCTTTGGTTTAACAAACAATAAAATAAAAGAGAGGGATGTGAACGATTGACGTCCGCTAGCGAACGTCTTCCGAAATTTCTAGTCCCTCCTGAACTACTTTGTCAATTTTATGTCGATCGTTGACACGTTGAGTTCCGAGTTGTTATCTCCTATGATCTTCTCCGTCCCTATCTCTATCGCATGTTTCATGTCGCTTACGAACCTGTTCCTGACAACTTCCACAACGTCGACCGCTCTTGAAATCGATCTCCCTCTTGCCTTTATGTGCACTTCTTTTGCCCCTTCTGAAAACTGTGTTATCACAGCAAGCACGTAAGACATTGTTGGTTTCTTTCCTACGAAGACCACGTTGTCGTCCGCTTTCGACCTCACTTTTTCGCTCTTTTCCTTTTTCTCTTCTTCTGCCATACTAAGCACCTCCTAGTTCAAAATGCCATCCTGTTAAGGCTCACTCACTAGTTTTATATGATTGGCCGGTTATATTTAAATAATCGAGCATGGACTTTTAAAGGTTTCTCCTCAAGCGATTTCGACCGAATATTCGAAAGTTATCGGCTCGAACGAGACTTCAGCTGAGTTGAATACGGGGAATTCTTTGGAGGTGTCCGTCACAGAGACAGTCACGTTACATGGCTTTGCATCGTTGTTCGCATTCAAAACTATCTTGTAATTTCCGGATGTTTCTTCCTTATCATCACAGTCCGTGATCCCTTTCGAAACCTCCACAGCCTTATCATGAAGCGAGAAAAACTTGAAATCGTAAACCTTGTTGAGCTTTGAAGATAGCTCAAGCCTTATAGATTTCTTTTCCGTTGGTATTGTGGTTTTTTCTTCAAAGTAAATATTCCTCTCACCTTCGGTGGAAACATTCAAATTTCCATTGCTCAGTTCCTCTATTGTTATTTTATTTTCATTAAATGGCGGCAATCTTATTATTTCTCCAAGAAAATTGTAATCCCTCTCGACGTAATTTTTCAGATTTGCGGATATCCTTTTCTTAAGTGCATTCTTGACTTCGTCCTTGTTGTCGTTAAGATTATTCTTTTTGGTTTCCCACCCCCCGTTCTTCCCAACATCGTACATCCCTTGGTACATGGAATAATCAAGGGAAGTGTCAAGATAGACTTTCGAAAGTTTCAGAGAGTTTCTGATTACGTACAAATCCTCTTTGAATTCCAATTCCGCTTTCTTTTCTATGCTCTTTGACCAGTGGAATTGCATACTATTCAATATTACAAAAATTACAAATACAAGCACAAATACCATCAATATAGCTCCTTGTGCCTTCTTCATGTCATCAACTCCACACTTCCTATTTGTCCGTTCGGCAGAGGTATGCTTACGGACAAGCTCTCAGATCTGTGCGATTCATGCTCGCAGTTGGCAGGAACTGGTTGAGGGAAGTACGGACAAGGGTCTATAGGCTTATCACCTCTTATCTCGCTTTTGCTTAATTCGAAATAAAGATGTTCACCCATTAACCTTTTGACAAGCCCTGTCTTTCCAGATTTACCTATAGGTTGATTCGCTTTTATATCCTTCCCTAACTCGTAACCAACATTTACGTAAACTTCGCTTAAATGATAATAATGTGTGTAAAACTTTTCGCCTCCCACGGCGTGTTCTATAACTATGTGATTCCCTATACCATCATGACAACAACATTGCGGATCCGGGTTTGTCCCGATACAATCATCTACCTTTTCACAAAAATCAGAAGATGGCTTGCAGTTCTTTCCAACCTTAACAACCCTTCCTTTTGGATACGCTGAGTAAACCTCTATCCCTTCAGGAGCAGCAAAACTTACCCCGCCATGAAATTCCTTATCACCTTTCACCGTTCTCCACCCATACCCATCTTTTATCGATATAGATGTTTTCAAAGGCCAGTTCAAATTGATCAAGCCTTGGAGGGTTCCACTACCCGTAGGAGACTTCACTGATTTAAACTCCTTTATAACGCCCGAAGGACCTCTGACAACCAGATGGTAATCTTTAAATCTTCCTAATGTAGTGGTTATTTCCTTTTCGAGATCCGGAGGGACTTCATTTGTTGTGTACAAACCGAGAATCTCCATGTAGTTCATTCCATTCCTTTCAGAACGAAGGAAGCTAAGGATCTCGCTCCCCCTATCCTCGATATTCAAAAATACATTAACTTCTCCCTTTATCTTTATGATGCTGAAAAGGTTTGTTATATGAAGTAATATGAAAGATGCTCCTATCAAAGCTGCCGCAATCAACACAAGCACTAAAGTATCTACCATCCCTTTTCTATACGTCCACATATAACTTCCCCATGTTCACTTTATCATCATACTTAATGGAAATCCATATCTCATGATCAGGGTCGGTAATCGCTGTTACGAATCCCCATGTCCTGTAGGTTTCCATATCGACAACATTAACCTTTATATCAGGCTCCTCTATCTTACACACATCCTTTATGCTCTTTAAGTTGTGTTTATCCAGAGTTTTCGCGAGAATGTAATTCGAATCACCCTTGTCAATCGTTGTCAAACAATGTTCAACCATGTACGAAGCTTCCATCGCTTTTATCTTGTTCATATCCACAGTTACACTTCCACCGAAAGCGAGGATGTTTCCCCTTATCATAAAAACTATGAAAACTATTGTGCTCATGAAGATTAGCAAAGCGAAAATTATGTTCAGGAATTCGAAATCGCCTTTCATTCAATTAACCTCCCAATCCCTCTTTTTGCACGTTGAATAGTAACAGGCGTAATAGCAGTTAGGATTTTTTTCGAAACAGGGTTTTATCTGGTTGAAAATCCTTCTCACGTAATTATACGTTTCATCACCCTTTTCCCCTTGGCAGTACGTGCCCGTGGATTCTGTTGAGTGTATGTACTTCTCAACCTTATCCCAGCATCCTAGTTCCCCTTTTGTGCAGTTGGTTTTAACAATCTTGTAAATTGCTTCGCAGTTGTAATTCGCCACCATGACCCTGTCAAGGTCCTCTCCTTGCGTATATGGCTCCATCCTCCCCCTCGTGTAATTCAGGTACATTATCCCCGCCTTTATGTTGTCCAGGGGATTCTTGTAATCTACGTTCTCGTTGTTCTTTTCAGCTATCCAGATTGCTGTCGACGGCTTCAATTGCATGATCCCGTATGATGTTCCTGTGAAAGAAGTCATAACATCCCCCTCAGACCCGCAGTGCCTAAAACCACTTTCTCCTGTTATCACAGACCTTATAATGGTCTCGTCAACTTTGTATTTGTTCCCGTAAGTTTCTATCACATACTTCACCTCACTTTCCAAAGGCTCTGAACAGAATGATATTTCCTCTGCTTTTTCAAGTTTGACCGCTTTATCTGTTGGGTCTTTCCGGAGAGATACGTATCTGGTTTTGGACACGATTATTGATTTTTGCTTAGGATCAATATCCACGAACCCTATAAAAGGGACTTCATCGCTTGTCACCGATTTTTCTAGATTTACAATCTTGCATTCACCTTTAACAGAACAACTCTCACACTTACATTTGTACTGTCTGCAGTATTTTTCGCATTCTATTTGTGCATAAAGAGGTGGAAATATCTTTGTCTCCTTCTCGCTGCCTTTCTTGTAAACTGTGACTTTAACGGCGTAATAGGAAGGTTTTTTCCTAATTATCTCCACATCACACTGCTCTTCGAAATCCCTTTCTATTAAACCTTGATCCACGCTGGAGAGCATACTCATGTAGGATGCGAGGGTGTGTGCGTAATAAGCAACCCTTGCCTCATCGCTCGATTTCAAACTCGGCGTTAATGTTCTTGTAAAAACACTTGTAAGGAAAATCAAGCATATCAATGCTACGCCGATTAATATGAATATCCTCTCCGTGGGCACGTCTCCTTTTTTCATAATCAGATAACACACTTCTCCTCAGAAGACACAGCATCCCAGTTGTTTATATTAATATAATTAAGACTTGGATTGACCTGGAATTTTACGCAATAAATTTTATCCGCCTTACCCTCCCCTTCCAAACTATCTCCTGGCAACGAGTTAAACCTTAGATTGTATATGTCCCTACAAATAACGTCTGGGGCTATTAATTCTGCTTGGATTTTTTCACTACCTCCTTTTATTGCTGTCCATATACCAATATCCATTTTGAAAATTAATATGTGCGCATCAGCATCATCCCTGCATTTCACTTCTTTCATCCCCTTTGCCTTGCTTTTCCAGTCCTTGTTGGTGAAAACAACCTCCTGTATACAGTCAGTAACCTTTACAGGAACAGCAACACCAGTTTTCGACCTTGTTTTGAACTGATCTATAAGAATGTCGATATCCCTCAAAGTATTACTTACACATGCCCCATAAGCCGTATAATTGAGCTGCCTAGCCCCAAATAGAAGTGTAGGTATAATAAGAATGGCAGATAACACCAAAAGTATTACAAAGATATGACTGTACCCCTTCCTCATAAATTTATTTTAGTTTCCGAAGCTTAAAAATCATCCAGAGGTATAGAGCGCTTTGTGCCAGAGCAGTTTCACCCGGTGGCCTGTCGAAAGACTTTAAAAATCTCGTAAAGAAAAGTACTGCTAAAATAACAAAAATCGATATTAAAATAGTCATTATCAAAATATCATACAACATGTTTCCGGTTAGAAACCCTTTTTTCACACGTTTCACCTCCACCTTATTAAATATATCCACTGTATTGCATAGCTAGTATAGCAAGGATAAGCACAATTATTAAACCCATTAATGTAATGAAAAACCCTACGATTCCGTGACCTATACCCTTCATACATTTAATATTTGAAAGCAGGCATTTATTAATTCTTTCCGAGATTCAAGACCTTATTTATATGAAAAATGCATAAATATAAATTATGGGCAAGGGGCAGTTTTTAAGATCGCCTATTGGAATAGTTATCGTTTTGGTAGTTCTCTTGGTTATGGTAGGAGTCATGTCATCACAGGGAGGAGTGCTTAACGAGATAGCAAAAGACTTTGATAAATTTTTCGGGAAAAAGGACGTAACTGTTGCGGATTATAATAAAGCAAGAGCTTCCATGGACGCATTGGTTTGCGCAATAAACGCCGTGGAAAAGGGGGATGAAAATCTTTGTAAGGGAATTGATTTCTATGCATCAGTCACACAATCAAGTACGGGTATGTCAACCGCTATTTATGGACCAATGGTCGAGTGTGAGGTGCAGGGAACAAGCACGAGTACAGGTAAAAAACAAATAACTTGCGAAGTTATAAATTTCGATTTACCTGAAACTTTTGCCGGATTATTTGACAAAGGAAAAGATTTCATAAACGCTGCAGGTGATCCTTCATTCTTGGTTTACTATCAAATTTTTCCTATGAGTGGGGAGAGTGCAGACTGGGAAAGCCATTCAGAATGGTTTACAGGGATTAGTAAGATTATGTGGGCGTCAATGTGCGTGATGGATGTTTTTGCCAAACCTCTTAGCAGAGTAAAAGCGGCCACTAAGGATTTTATTAAAAGTGGTGTATCGAAAGCCATAAATAAAGTGAAAACTAAATTTAAAGATTTCGCAAAGATAAGCAGTAAAACCGAGACAGCTGCAGTCAGAACACTTGAAGAAGAGGCTACAGTACTTCTCCAGAAGGTAAGCGGGAGGGAAATTTTAGATTTTTGGAAAACGCAGAACCTAAACGATGCTATAGTCACATACTTTAAAACCGGTCCGTATGCAGGTAAAGGTGCAATTGAAAGTTTTAATGATTTGATAGCAAAATCTGGTAAAACGTTTGCGAATCAAGCAGAGAGAGAAGCTTATCAGCTTACATGGCAACAGGCATGGCTAGGAAAACCAGCAGTCGGTGCTGATTTAACAAACATACTTACCACCGTCCAGAAGGCAGAGCCAGGTATTCTTCGAAACCTATTTAGTGAAACCTTGCAAAAAGCAAAGAACCCAGAAGTGTTACAGAAATTTGCCAAGTATGTGGGAGTAGATTACGGAATATCCTATTTTGCTGCAAGATTTGATTCTGAAATAGGTAAATTTATAAAAGAACATCCAGGTTCAATGGTTTTGGGCATGCCTTGCGTAAGGGAGGAAGAAAAAAAGGTAGACATTAAAGCTGTTCCACCTGCTCCCCAAATAGATTATCCAAACAAACAGAACCTAGTCCAATTAGGGAAGCCTGTCATTTTGGTTAAAAAGGAATGGAAAAACCAACCCGTTCCTTTCTATCTCGCTTCACCTTGCAATGCAACTGTGTTAGTGGAATCAAAACCCATGAAATGTGGTATTTACAATTATGATTTAAGCACCGGCATGACAACATGCTTAAGTCCTGATAAAGATACAGAACCTGGTTGGTTCAACAAACTTTTCGGTAGTAAAGATTTACCGGAATGCGGTTCAATCTTGGATGTTGGAAGTTTGGGCAAAAAAAATATGTACGAAAGATTTAAAGACAAGGTAGTTGCCATTGTGAAGGATATTAATAGTGCCAAAGTGAACGAGGGTGTGTGGGAAGTAAATGGAAACGACCGCATAAAGATTGTAGACCCGATAAACGACATAAGATATTACTACGACAAGAACAACAAAGTTATTGATTACATTGGCGGAAAGTTTGGAACGGAAACCACTACAGTTTACAAGGACGAAGCACATAATGTGAAATATTATTTAGATATTGTACAAGCTGATATGGGAGACGATGAAGGATGCTTTTACATAAACAGCAAAAACGACGGCAGATTATTATGTTTCTTAGGGAGATGGGATGAAGAAATTGATATTTTGATAGGAACAGAATGGGTTAAAGATCCTCCTTTAATAATCAATACTAACACAGGCAAAGGTTTCAACTGCATTGACCGTGAAGTTGGGAAATTCGAATACGAATCAAAGTATGGTAGTGACAGTATCGTGAAAGAAGACAAAGTAGAAGAATATGTAATAGGAGACAGCATGGGCAAGAAGTATACGGTCTGTCCTTTATCATACGTAAAAGAGGGTCTTTTTAAGACATGGACAAAGATTTTCTTCGATGGTGATACAGGTGAATTTTATGGGATATACATCAGCACAAGAGAAGAAGGAGCAGCCCGTAGATGGGATTTCTTCTTTAGTGATTCAAATTATGATGGAAAAATAGATTATTATGGTCAGCATCTCTTAGATCTAACTACATTCGGACACACGTCCACTGACTATGGACAAGCCCTGGAAAATCCTGAACTGTATTTCCAATACAGGGTTTTTAGCGACAACAATTTTAATGGTGATGTAGATGAGGTGCGTTCAACAAATTGCGTGGTACCGGAGGCTTTCGCGATAACACCGGATAAAATGGGCAAGGACGAATTTGGCCATAACTATTGTTACAGATCGAGATCTGGTATCTGGAATGTTGCGACAACAGTCGCTATTTTCGGTGCTGGTGCATTCGCTAAAACTGGTGCTGGTGTTGTTGCTTCAGCAGTAGTGAGTTGTGGTATAGCAGTTATAGAATTTGTATGGGATCCAGCACAAAGCAATTGGCCGGAAGGCTAGTTAATTACCTTTCAAATCTTTCCCTCTTATTAACCACCAAGTTTTGGTTCTTTTTGAAAACCCATAAAGTGCAATACTATCCTTTGGGTTATTACCATATGTGAATATATCAATTCGGTACTTATCGAAGACTTCTCCCAATCCCTCTTCAGTGTAACCAAAATATTTCTCTAGTGTATTAGCATCTTGACCTAAACGCTCGAGTTTCAATTTTTGGACTTCGCCTGACTTGGTTACAACCTCTTTTGCATATCTGATACCCTCATCTCCCAAGTTTTGTGCACCAAAACTCGTTTCTGTTTTAGGCACATCGGGAAGTGGTCCTTCAAATCCGGATTTTGAGACAACTTCTTTTCTTATGGGGTGATCTGTCTTGGGATTCGTATTTGGACTCCCTGCCGCATAATGATCAACAGGACTCTCTATTCCAGGCTGTTGGGTCAATGCGGCATTAAGATCCTCCCCTTTCATTTTGGTGTCTTTGCCCTTAATTAAGCCGAAATAAATAGCTGATATTGTACTTAATCCTAAAACAGTCGCCACAACAGGCTTCCCGTATTTTTTCCATAAACCTTTTTTCTTTGGAGCTTCTACCTTTTTTTCTTTAACCGTCTCAACAAATTCGCCTGCCGGGTATAAACCTTCTACACGATGATTTGCCACCTTTGCCATTCACACACCTTGATTTTTAAATATAACGTTGTTATATTTGAATTTTGAGATGGTGGGTTTAAAAAGGTTTTATTTCTTCTTACAGCAAACCTTTCCGATATCGCATGTGCCTTGGTTTGGTGGAACCTGTGTTTCGGTTGCGAGATCGCATTTATCCTTGCACGTCCCTGGACACTTCGGGATTCCAAAACCAGAACAGTCCTTTATACCCGTTATCTGCTCGCAGGTCTGCATTTGGTTCCCGTATCTCATTTTCTGGGTGGACCAGGTGGGAGGAAGCACGCCCATTGATCTGCAAACAGAAGAACCCATGTTCATACAATTAGCACTTACATCTATCCACGGACCTATGTTTAATATCCCCGTGGTGAAAATCGCAAGAACAACAATCGCCACCACAAGCAGAACAATTACAATAACAAGCAATTCCATGGATAGTCTCATGATTAATATTGGCAAAAATTAGATATAAATGAAAATTCTAAGTGCATATAGCAGTATTTACAATTGCTTTTCCTCTATTAGGGATATCAGTACCTGCCGGATAACATGTGCATGTTGCAAGACCACTGCATGCAATCTTTTTTGAAGGATCACTAGGATCTGTATATTTTGGAACACCCCAGTCAGATGGTACTTGTCCTGTCGTTTGGCATGATGATGTAAATTGGTTGATACAAAGATTTTTTGTACTGCTGAACCATCCAAAAGGCATAATTCCCGTACCGAAAATCGTCAGAACAACCAGCGCTACCACGAGAATAACGATCGCTATCACAACAAGCTCAAGAGACAGCCTCATATTGATATTATTGGTCCAAGTCCTTTATAAACTTTGTTTTTTGTTTCGGTCTAGGCAAAATAATCCTTGATTCCGTCGTATATAGAACTCGCTATGTCTAGCTGGCCTTGTTGGCTGGTTAGAAGTGAAGCTTCTGTTGGGTTGCATAGGAATGCCGTTTCTACCAAAACAGCAGGTATATCCTCTTTCAAAACGCTCAACACGGTGGCATCCGAACCTAGCAAATTTCTCTCCCTTATATTGACCTTCTCGGCTATCTTGACCTTGATTAAAGTGGCCAGATCAAAGTTTTTTACATCCACCCCACAATTTTTTTCTCCCAGCCGGCATACCTGACACTCCACAGAGAAATCACATATGTCAAGCTCCCCTGGAACATCATTGGGACATTCACAATATATCAGTGATTCCGTCCCTGTTGATGAGGGGCAAGATTGGCTCGGGGTGTCCCCAGCGGAATTGGCATGAACGCTTATGAAAAGATTCGCTTTCTTGCAGTCTTCTTCACTCACCTGCTCTCCCCTTAAAATCCTGTCCTTTTGATTGTAACACCTACCAATTTCCCCTCTCTTAGCGAGTTCCACGTAAACATCCGTGTCTCTCGTCAGAATCACTATCGCGTTCGCTTTTTCAAGGATATTCCTTAACTTGTTAGAAACCTCCAGAGTGACATCCTTTTCTTCAACACTCTCGTAATTCACCGCACCGCTGTCTTTACCGCCGTGTCCAGGGTCAATCACGATTACCTTATCATGAAGTATGCCTTCCTCATATTCCAATTCAGTGGCTTCCGAATAGGCGTCCACGGCAAACTTGAGGACATCGGAAAGTTCTTGATTTGTGCGGGCGTTGTCCAGCATTGTCCTTATCTCCTGCGTATCTATTTTGTTTTGTATGTTATCCATAATCCCGCCCTCGGAATCCTTGAACCCCATCAAAAGTAGTTTATTATCCCCTTCCCCGATTTTCTTGAACAAGATCATTAACATGTTTAAAGGGTTTCCTCCCCTGTCCAGCTTTGAATCGTAATCGGTAAAGGTGTTTTTCGCTATTTCTACTGCCTCTTCCTCGTTCTCCACCTCTTCAACGATTTTCACAGTGATTATGGTGTTTGCAGAATCCCTTAGTTTCTGGGCAGATTTTGTTATGTAATTCTGGTCATCAGAAGCGAGAATGCCTACATCATCATGAATGAACTGGCTAGGAGGTTCTCGGGTTTCAGGAGTTGAAGAGGCGACCTGTTTCTGTATTATCAATTCCTGGCTTGGCACGATATAATCGAAATCACCCGGTCTCTTGAGTTTCGCTCTGTTGATCTCCTTGAACTCGCTGAATGCCAGACCGTAATTCTCCCACAAATCCTGTTCCTTCCATATCTTCCAGAAAGAATCCCCCTCCTTCACTATATAGGTTTCTATACTCGGCCTTGTTTTCTCCTCGGTTTTCACCTCTTCGACTTTCTCCTCCGCGATTATGATCTTCTGACCCACATATATCAGGTCTTTGTTCGGTATGTTGTTGTTTTGGGCTAATTCGTCCAGAGTCCACATATTTTTAACGTAATTGTACCAAATCCATGATAATGTGTCGCCCCACTCCACACAGTAGTAATAATCGGTGGGGGAAAGGTCTTCCTCTTGCGGTGAGCATTTAACGTAGTCGTATCCGGAAACAGAACTGATTAACAGAATGAAAAAAACTGCAAACCCTACAAAGGTTAATCTTTTCGTATGACTCGCCTATATGATTTTCGTACGGAACGGGGTATCCTGAAGATCGCTTGGAGCCTGTTTTGGAAGGTCTTGGGTTTGGTGGCCTGGTGGTGGCGTAGTTGGTTGCGTTGGCTGTCCTGACGGGATTCCTGTTCCACCTCCTGGCGCTTGTTGCACTCCTGTATCAAAACTCCCGAGATTTTTAAGGAAGTCGAATATCCCCGAGGCAATGTCGCTCGACTGGCCTGACCACATCATAATAAGGCCGACCACTACCAGAAAAAAGACTATGAGCAAAATAGCGACTATCACTATTTTCATTCCCCATTCCATGTTTAAAATTATGGCTGGCCTGACTTAAATAGAATTCACAGTTCACGAAAACACGCAACAAGATTTAAAATTTAGCGAACAATATATTATCATGCCCAAAAAACTCATCGAGGCCGCTCTTTTCATGTCCTCCAGGCCAATGACTTCCGAGGAAATATCGAAGATCACGGGCTTCCCTGCAAAACGCGTGGAGGAGAGACTGGAGGAATTGCGAAAGGAGTACGAAGGCAAGGGGATCGAGATCGTTCGGAACCCTGACGGCTGGAACATGAGGGTGAAACCCGATATACTCCCGAAGGTCGCTCACCTCACTCCCTATTCCGATCTAAAAGATGGGCACAAGCGAACCCTAGCGTTGGTAGCTTACAGGGAACCGATCAAGCAGAGTGAGGTCGTACGAATCCAAGGGAACAAGGCGTATTCGTACATCAAGCTCCTGACCAAGAAGGGATTGATCAAGTCCGAGAAGGAGGGTAGAACGCGTATTTTAATGCTAACCAAGGAATTTGAGAGGTATTTCGGGGAGGAGAAAGAAAGGATAAAGGAGATGCTCGAGCAGGGGGTAGGGGGAACAGAGAAAAAGGAAGAGGAAAAAGAGCAAGAAACGAAAGAGAAACCTGATTCTGACTTCGCTGAAATAATACCGTTTGATAAAGATTAACCAATATAAGAAAGCTCGCATAAGATTTATTCATGAGGGTTTGGATTTTCATTCTGTTGTTTTTAATTCTGGCGATATCTCCAGCCCTAGCGAGCGCTCAATGTACTCCACCTGCCAGCGGTGACTGGTTCGTTAACGAAACAATTGTTTGCTCTTCGGAATTCATAACCCTTAGCGGGGATCTGCTTGTGAACGAATCCGGGAACATAAGTTTCGAATACTCAACGCTTCAGTTCAACTCGACTTCGGATGGAGAATATGGGATAGAGGTGAAAGGATCGCTATACGTTCTAGGTTCGAAAATAGAGAGCCTTTCGAAGGCTTACACATTCGTTTCCAAACTTGGGGGAAATCTCGAAATACGAAATTCGTATGTCTACGATTGTGGTCACGATTCCGCGGATAACAAGGAAAGAGGAGTTTATGTCAAATCGGACGGAACGAAAATCTCCAACACGACCTTCGAAAACAACTATATGGCCCTTATAATTTATTCGGACAACAACAACATTTCGAATAACAAAATGCTTTCTAATTATGGCGGCTTGTCTGTGGATGGTTCGGATAATGTTATAACAAGAAACGTGATCAGGGATAATGTAGATGGGATAACCACCATGGTCGGGGATAACATCCGATTGGAACACAACGTGATAGAGGATAACACAGGATCCAGCTTTCTGGAAATGGTTCTGGGCGGTTCAGTGATAAACAACAATTCCTTCGTCAACAACACAGGAGGGGGTTTCGGGATCGCGGGAAACAACAATAACGTAACTGACAACGTGATAACATCCAATGGAGGGACAGGTCTCGAGGCTAAAAACTCGCAAAACATGAGGATTATTGGAAACACCATACTCGAGAACAATTACGGCCTTTACATGCAGTACACGCAAACCACTCTTGTTAAAGACAACCTCTGCAACGAAAGCGTGGAATACGATATTTATATGTTCTCCGCAGAAGACACCACATTCGAGAATACGGACTACACATCCCTCCTTAGGAAATGGTTCCTAAACGTAACGGTTGTGGACATGGACAGCGACCCTGTTGGAAACGCGGACGTTGTGATCAAGGATAATTTTACAACAACCATTTTCTCCGAGGATACGGATTCCCAGGGAAGGATAACCCAGCAGACCCTGGAGGAAATGATCGAAAACGAGTCAGGGGTTTTCTCCTTCAGTCCATACTCGATAAACGTGACGAAATCGGGTTATCACGATAATTTCACAACATTCGACCTCACGAGCGACCTATCGTTAGAGATAACCCTGAACGAAACAGTGGGAGTGGTGGAGGAGAATTTCACGTTCACGATCGAGTCCCCTGAGAACAAAACCTACATGAAAAAGGATCTCACGGAGAACGGAACGCTCAGGCTTACGGTGACGAGCGAAAAGAGCATCAGTTCATGCAATTATTATCTGGACAACGTTTCGGGCTCTCTTTCCGAAATAAATTCCAAAAAGTTCCAGGCCTACCTGAACATGAGCGGTCTGGAGGGTCCGTACATAATCAGTTTCTCTTGTATTTCTGTAGAAGATGTGACGAATTCCTCGGATGTGTTGTTTACAGTGTATCCTTTGAGGGAGTGTATGAACGATGGCGAATGTACGAGCACGCAGATGTGTACGGGCTGGAAATGCGTAGAGCTAACGTGCGAATGCGGTTACGCCTCGAATCACGACTGCGTGTATTACGAATGCTGCGAGAATAAGGACTGCGCGGATACTGAAATATGCGATACGGATACGCACAAATGCGAACTCGTTCCCTGCGAATGTTCTGAAAAGAGGTACGATCATAAATGCAACATGGTTCCTGGATACTGCTGCAGCGATTTCCAGTGTTCAGAGAACGAAACATGCATTGACAACGAATGCGTTGAGAGAACGCTCTCCTTCACGGTCCCTGAAGAACTCGTTCTTGGAGAGAACGTGACAATATTGGTCTTGGACCAGAACAGCGATCCTATTCCGGTCGTCAAGATAGTCGTTGAATACCTGGATACTGACCCGTTCGTCACGGAAACCTATTACACGGGTGACAACGGGGTTGTGAATATCCCGATAAAACACTGGGGGAGGGTTGAATTTGTCGCCCGCAAGGGAGGATACACCACGAACTCGGAAACAGGAGAGGTCCCTGAACCCTTTAACTGGCTGTTCCTGATAGAGGTAATAGTGCTCATAGGGGCAATCGCAGGTATAGCCATAATAGGGCTCAAATTCCTGAAAGGCAAGGATATAGGCATAGGTTTTGGGGGTCCGCTCAAGCTTGAAAAAACTATTAGTGGAACGAAAGTGATGTTGAAGATCAAGAACAAAACGGACAAGAAACTCCAGGACATAACGATCCGCGACTCTGTCCCAAGAGGGGCGTTCGTCCGTTGTAACGTTTCGCCTAAGATAGAAGCTTTGGACAGGGCAACGAACATCCTGACATGGGAAATTCTTGAACTCGATTCTAAGGAAGAGGTGATCATAGAATACGACACGAGGCAGGCGAACGAAGGATTCTCCGTTAAGTTCGGGGGGAAGGAATACAAAGGCTAGAGAATATCTATTTTTTTCTCTTTTCTTTGGCGAATTCAACAAGTTTCAATCCGTTTTTCGTGAAATCAAAAGGGAGAATGAATGTTGAATGGTCTGTTCTTCTCATTTTGCTTATCGTTAGCGTTCTCTTGAACCTTTCAGATACGGGGACGAAATCCAATTTTATAACAGCGTCCGCAATGAATTCGGTCAGCGCCTCGTCACCGAGAAGCCCGCCTTCCTCAGCCACGCCTTCTGTTATTATCGTCGTAACCCCCAAGTCTTTCAGTTTTTCTGTGAGATTCATAAGGCTCACCCTGGACATGTACCTGTTATGCACGAACATCTCAATTATGGAAACCGTGTCGATAACTACCCTCTTCGCATTAACCGATTTTATGGAGTCTGATATTTTCCCGAAGAGGTCAATCGTGTAAAGTCTTATCGCTTGATCTATCTCCTCTTCCCTGATGTTTGTGGCGATCGCCGGCTTTATGGACAAGAATTTCAACAGCCCCTTTTTCTCAATATCTTTCAAGTCCCAACCGAACATCTTTTTTATATCTCTCTTTATGTCTTCTGTTCTCTCTTCTGTTGTCACGTAAAGACCTGGTTCCCCATTTAGCGCTCCCTTGTACAAGAAAGAACTACAAAATGCCGTTTTCCCCGTGCCTGATTTACCCCTCAGCAAAACAACGCTACCGTCAACAAAACCGCCCTCCATCTTCTCATCAAGACCAATAATCCCCGTGGGCTTTCTGGAATCCGAAGCACCAGCCATATATTATAATTGTATTTTATACTTTAATTACTTGTTCAGTCCTTCTTGGGTTTTCTTTTGAAAGCGTTTCTTAATCTTTTCAGAATCACCAGGGGGAATCTAAACAATCCCCCTAGTATGTTTTTAACGTTCAAGAGATCGTGCATTTCTTTTCTCCTCTCCTCTATAGTGCTTCTTAACCCCAGAACTTTGTCCTGTTCCTCGGTCATTATATTCTCAAAGGTTTTCCTGTCTATCTGCCTCGTGAAGTACTGCTCCTCAGCGGAAGCCTTGGTTTTCTCCCCTATCATTTCCCCTTCCATTAGTTTCTTGATATCCCTTCTCACTCTAATGTATGGCGCTATCACCTGGGTTGAGAAAAAGCCAGTCAAAAACAAGACTATCAGACCCAAAAGTATGTTCCATTTGTTCTCGAGCAGGAACTTTTGAATCATAAGCGAGGTCAGTCCCGAATTTATCTCCCCCATTGTTTTCTCCGCATTCGAAACGTACTCCCTCAGCGAATTTAAATCATCCTCATTTATAGCGTATCTTGCATGTTCCAAGTTACTTTCGAATTGTCTTACCTTCTCGTTAAAAACATACACATCAATTCCCACCCGGCCGTACCTCCCGATTTCCAGTTCAACCTCAGGAAGCTGTTCCTCCAAGCCTGTCAAAGACGTGGTAAACGGATTCTCCTTTACCATAACGCTTAAGGTCTTTGCTTTTTCCAGACTCCCGGATATGGTTTTTATGCTCACCAGATACTCCCCAACCTCTGTGAAGAGGGGAACGTACACCACCATCGAGAAATCTCTTTCGCTTTTCACAGGCAAAACAAACTTGTCCTCAACAAAAACCTCGCAGCATTCCTTCGTTATCTCAGAGAACAAGGTAACCTGAGCATTTCCCATGTTGGACAGAGAACCAATAAAAGTTCCATTCTCGCCCTGTATTATTTCAAGGGAGGATCTTTCAATTGTGAAGTTGAAATCCCTGACTATTACAATGCATACAGGGTCCCTGTCGCAATCAGGATCGCCGCAATCCGTCAAACCGTCGCAATCATTGTCAATCCCATCACTACAGTTCTTTGGCGTTGTAACACAGCTAGGCATGATCGGAGCCGAACCTCCTCCGTTACCCGGAGGGGCTGCCCCGGTGGATGTCTTGAGCTGTAAAGAACCTGTTCCCGTGTTGTTGTAAGAGTCTGTCGAATTGGCGGTTAAATAAAACGTAATCCCCGAAGAAGATGATGATCTGCAATTCGCAGAAATGTTGTAATACGAATCACCGATCTTTCCCAATGAGAATTGACCATTCGGGCAGACAAGCATTACACTCGCTTCATAAGAAAGCAGATCATTTCTTTTGTTGTACAGGCGCAACTGAGGTATGGGGGAAATAGGAGAGTTGGCGGAGTGTTCGCTGCCTGCGGACGGCGCAATAAAAACTGGAGAGAGCGTTTTGCTCACGTTGAATTCCCACGTTTTTTCTCCTGTGTTGTTGTTCTTCTCCCCTTTCGCGACGAATGTGTAGTTCCCAACAGGATCGCTCGAATTCAGCGGGTAGTCATAGATATCTCCGGTCCCGTTCAACTCTTCTATGCCCTGACCGTACTTTGTCAAATTAACCTGCCAGCTAACGTTCTTGACCATGAAGCCATTCACATCATAGGCCTTTACGGTGAGGTTTTCACCCCTGTTGTAAAAGGCGGAATCATTGTTGAAATTCTCGAGGGTGAGGGTGTAGTTGTTGAAAACAACCAACGTGTAGTTTTTTGTACACCCGCTATCCACACCGCTGTACTTCTCTTGCCCGCCAACGTCTATGGCTATCACCTCTACCGTATAGTTACCGGTTGTGTTCAGGTTTATCCCTTCGTCATTGTTGCCGAACTCGAATTCCCAGAATGTCGAATTCACCGCTTCAAAACTCCCGTTCCCGCTGCCTCCCCCAGGATATTTCAAACTCACTTTCACATTTTTCATACCGACATCATCGTACGCGTGTGCGAAAATCTTTATACCTGTGAAAAGATTGCTCTTGTTGGTTTTGGTGGTGTTGTATTCAATCCAGAATGAAGTCAGGTTTGGAAGTCCTCCCGGATCTGACACGACATCAACAGTCCAATTATCAACGCCAAAGTAACCCTTGTTCGTCGTTGAATTCACACTAACGTTCGTGTATGCGGATCCTATGGAAAGAGAGGAAACGTTCCACTGGAAAGCCTCCTCCAAACCATTATATATAACGCTCGAGCTCAGATTCCATGAGCCCGTTGTCAGGTTCACAACGCTCTTGTTTTCGATGTCAAGCAGAACATCCAGATCGTACATATCCCCGTTTATGGCCTTTACCTTCGCCTCGTAAATATCCGTGGTATCGTTAACCATGATAAGCTCTTTAATTACGATCTGCGGCCAGCCGTAATTGACAAGGAAAGTGAAATTGTTTCTGGATTGGTCCTCCTCTGTGTAAACGGTAACATTCACGTAATAATCCCCGGAGCTGTCCAGGTATTCGCTTTCGAAGGGACATACGTAAATATAACATTTCCCGATTCTCTCCTCGATCGTGTACACGTACATTTCGTAAACCACGAGGGTCGAACTTGTTGTCTGGTTTATAAACAAGTTATCGGTCTGGAATGGCAGGAAATTATAAAATTCCGTGATGTTTTTTGAATCAGGCACGCTAACGTCCGAATAAAGTTCTCTCAGTCCGCCAGTTTCATTCGTGTAGTAAATTGTGACGTTCGAATCCGATCCCAAGTCCTTCCATTCGATCTCTATTTCGCTGATTACATACTGGTCGTCAAGGGTGAGGTTTACCCACTTTCCGCTACCTACCGCTGTCCAGGAAGTTTCATCATCCTCATCGTTTACGTGGTAACAGTCTCCGGAGGGATCGCAAGTCTCGTTCGCATCCGGGGCGATATTACCAATCCCAGCCCCTGTACCTACGCATTCGCTTTCGTTTTTCACAAAGTCCGCACCGTAATCATCACAACCTCCCCACGGAATACCGGAATCAGGATTAGTACGAACAAAATCTATCTTGCTGGTATTTCCGATAACCTTGGTGGTCATGTTCAATTCTCCGCTTATATTCACAACATTCGGTTCGGCCAAGACTATGGGTTTCAGAACACTGAAAGGAACCGCATATTCATCACTCATTCCATACGCAGCTGTCACATTCACAAATGTATTGGTGAGCCCTTCCGTGAGACTTGTGCATTTCCATTCCAATGTTATGG
>CAYFVC010000036.1:0-5500 GCA_964346665.1 uncultured archaeon | reverse complement strand
AAGAAGAGGAATTAGAAAAGAAGAAAGGTTATGAAAAAGAGGAAAAAGAAGAAGGTGTGGGAGAGGAAAAAGAGAAAGAAGGTGTGAAGAAGGGGTATGAAGGAGTGAAATCGAAAACGAAAGAGCATCCTGTGAAACAGTATAAAGATTTTAAGAAAAAGATCGAAGAGGAACATCGTTCAAGGGAGCCGAGGAAGGAGAAAAATGAGGAAGAGGGGGAGGGAAATTCTGAAAGTGTTTGAAATATTAATTTAAAATCCCTGATCAAATAATAAAGTAAGGGGTTTCAGGGGGTTCAGAAAATGTTGTTCGAGACCGGTTTGATATTCATCATCGTGGGTGCTTTGATCAGGGGTCTGAAATTTGACCTGAAAATGAGGGATCGTTTTGAAGGCAATCCTTTCATGCAAAAAATATCCGGGAACCTCGGAGCGGTGTTTTTTGTTATTGGTATAATATTGCTTCTGGCAGGATTGGCTGATTTGTATTATGGTTAACAGTTTGTTTAAACATTTCCGTGAGGTTCCGCTTTCCCGCATTCATTCACGTATTCGCAATACTTGCACATCCATTTGATTTCCTTCTTTATCTTCGCTTCTGGATCGGGGATTTGATCGGATTTTAGAGAACCGTGGAGTTTCTGGAACCTTTGTATTATCTGCTTCACCATTTCCGGATCGTATTTTATCGGGTACTGGATCGTCTTGAGGGAGGGTTTCTCCACGTAAAGCATCAAGCCGTCCGGGATTCGCAAAGCGTGCATATACAATTGAATCTGCATCACGTGGGGCAGACTCGGTTCCTTCACCATGGAGAGGAGTTTAGTGGATTTGACCTCTACAAGGATCTTCTTGTTTTCCCTCTCCACGATCAGGACATCATCAACCCTTCCGGATACCGAAAACTCTGGGAAGTTCAACCGGAATGGAACCTCGGATTTGATCAGTCTCACTTCGGGGGTCTTCTCCGATCGCAGAACATCGGCTATGAAATCGTGCAACATCAGGCCGACCTGGAATACCTTAAGCTTTTCCTTCTCGATCTCCTTAGGTTTTTTGTAAGTGAACCACACTTTTCGTAAACAGTTCCCTATTTCACTCGGGTAATAACGGCCTACTTCCTTCGGCCTGAATTCCCTGTTCAAATGGGAATCTATCAACTTCTCGAAATCTATCATAGTCTAGAATTCGGGGGAGAATTTAAAAATAATTTAAAGATCGGTTTTATATCTAGACTATGGAAATTAAGGAGATAAAACTGGGGGGTTTGAACCCAAAGGAGTTCATAGAAAATAAAGTTAAAGATATCTCTTCGATAGTTGGGGATGGTCTGGCTATAAATGCTTTGTCCGGAGGGGTGGATTCCTCAACCGTTACCATGCTCGGTCACAGAGCGTTGGGAGACAGGTTGAAAACGTACTTCATCCAGAACGGTCTGATGAGGGAAGGCGAACCACAAAGAGTCGTATCTTTGTTCGAAAAACTGGGCGTTCACGTGGAAGTGATAGATGCGAGGAAAGAGTTCTTTGAATCTCTTAAGGGTCTGACTGATCCTGAGGAGAAGAGGGAAGCGATCACACAGACTTTTTACAGGGATGTTTTCGGAAAGATAGTTAGGGAAAGCGAGGCAAAATTCCTTCTGCATGGAACGATCTACACGGATGTGGAGGAGACTATCGCTGGCATAAAGAGACAGCACAACATACTAGAACAGCTGGGGATCGATACTGAGAAGGAGTTCGGGTACAAGGTTTTGGAACCCCTAGTGGAGCTGAGGAAGCCAGCTGTCAGGGAAGTAGCGAAGGCATTGGATTTGCCGGAGGGGATATACAACAGGATGCCTTTCCCTGGTCCTGCCTTGGTAGCGAGGGTTATAGGGGAAGTAACGCCTGAAAGGATCGAGATCGTGAGGAAGGCGACTAAGATCGTGGAAGGTGAGCTTTCGAAAACGAAGGCTTTCCAGTACTTCGCGATTCTGCATGCGAACAAGGTTACAGGGATGAGGGAAGGGAAAAGGGACTACGGATCGCAGATAGAGGTGAGGTGCTGGGACAGCAAGGACGCTGTGACCGCTTCGCCCACAAGGCTATCTCATGATATTCTGGAAAAACTAGCGGAGAGGATAACCTCCGAAATTCCGGGGATCGTGAGCGTTACATATAATATAACCAAGAAACCTCCGTCAACCATGGAGGTTGTTTAAACAGCTTTAAATTTTTAATTCTATTCCCCGAAAACTAGTTCTTTTATTTCTTCGAGATCGGAAAGATCGTTGAGCTTGATCTTCTTGCCTGAGATCGTGTAGAGAATGTCATCTATGTAGAGCGAACGCTTCACTGAATGTTCGTCCCCGAAGTAATAGTATCCGCTCTTGAGGAAGGTTTCGTCGCCTTCATCGTAGTGTGTGATCCTTCCCTTCAGATCGAATCCGTTTTCGAGCGTAATGTCGTATACGTACGCTCCCTGGAACACGTAATCTCCGTACGTGTTTCTAGGAAGTTCCTCCTTGTCGCCTTTTATCTCCGCGAGCAGGATTGGGATGACTAGCAAGTTCTTGTTCCTGTCGAAGAGGAAGGCCTTGTGGTCGTGCAGAACGTAGGAATCCGTCCCCCTGTCTCCTATTATAACCTTGTGTAGTTCTTTCGGATTCTCCACGTCAGTCACGTCGAAAATCGCCATCTTAACTCCCTGGTACCAGGCGAAGTCTCCCCATTCCTCCTCTGCTTCGACCGTTTCCTTCCCTATCCCTATTATGTGATCTTCATCATACGGGTGTAAGTAATCGGAATATCCAGGGATCTTCAGCTTTCCGAGTATTTTCGGATTCTTGTGGTCCGAGAGGTCGAGAACGAAGAAGGGGTCGATTTTCTTGAAGGTAACGAGATATCCCCGTTCGCCTATGAACCTCGCTGAGTATATCGATTCGCCAGGGGCGATTTCCTCGATCTCCCCCACCATGTCAAGGTCTTCATCAAAGATGTAAACGTTGTTCGATGTCGTTCCGCCTGTCCTCGTTACCCTTCCGAGTGTGGTTGCTATTCGGAAGTGATCATCATACTCATCCATGGAGAACTGGTTCAAAACCCTACCAGGGGCTTCCATGTGTCCTACGTGTGAAACCTCTCCCTCATCAAGGGAGAACTTGTGGACGATCGTTTTCTCCTGGGGTATTTCTTCCGATCTTACACCGAACCAGAACGGGTAGTTCATCTCTGCGACGTAAAGGTTATCGAGGGAGGCGTAAATGTTCTGGCCTGATCCAACTACCACCTCTTTGTTTATTTCCGCTTCTGGGTCTTCAAGCGAAATGGAGGCAATAGTTACGAACCTCTCGGGGTTTATCGGTTCGAAATATTGAACGTCCACGCACCCGCAGGTTTTGGAAAATGAAATGTTCTTCCCTATATCCTGCTTTTTCGCGTCCCTGTAGAGCGGGATTATGTCTTCATCAGAACCACCTTCTAGGATGTGGTATTTCGGGTAGGAATTTATTACGAAATAAACATAAGGACCTATCTTCCTTGAGGACAGGTAACTTCCCTCGAAATCCACGGAACGGATGAGTTCTGGATCTGACCTGTCGCTCATGTCAAAGATTTTAATGGTTGCGAAGTCCGGGTAATAAGGATATGGCATTATTTCCGCTCTTGCCATCCCGGGTGGGGTTGGTGGAGTTTCTCTGTATATAGGAATCTCCTGCCTGGTGGAGCCGAAAATCAAAACGTAATCCCCGTGTATAAACATCTCCTGAGGGTAGAAGTTTTCGAGGGTGGTTTCGCTCAGGATTTCACTCGCTTCCGCAGGGTACGCCTTCGCTATTATCAGCTTGCTGCCTCCTTCACCGTAACGATACGAAGCTGTGGAGAGAGTGTAAATGTATTCGCCGTCCGTTTTCACTATATCGGCTTCGTCAACCCCTGCGACCTGTATGTTCGTGGTGGAATAAGCCGGAACCCCCTTTCCTGCTTCGGCCGCCATGGGGACGGCAACACCAAGGTCTTGTATACCCCTTACCATGTAATATGATTGGGCCTTTTGCTGCGCTTCCTTGAACGCGTCGGTGAGGGCAGAGCATGATTGAAATCTTTCGAGGGAGGCCTCCCCGAATCGGGGGTATGGGCTTATCTGGTATGCTTGGTATGAAACGATCCCCCCAAGAACAAGGGCTAAAACAAAGAACAAAGTTAATCCGCCTAAAGCTTTCAAATTTCCTTTCATGGTTTATTCTTTGTCATGGGGTTTAAAATAGGTTCCGATTTTGTTCGGTTTTTTCCGAAAGTTTATTTTTAAATCCGTTTTCGAATTATTTAAGATAAAATTTCGGAGGGATTTTTATGAAGTATGATCTTCAGGGGACGACCATGCAGATCCTGAATGTTGAATTGGATGAAAAAGAGACGATCGTTTCGGAGTCCGGTCGGTTGATATTCATGAGTGATAACGTCAAGATGGACACGAGGATGAAGGGAGGTTTCTGGTCGGCTATAAAGAGGAAATTCGCGGGGGAGTCTTTCTTCCTAGTGAACTTCACGAGCTTGAAGGGGAACGGGATAGTGAGTTTTGGATCGGAATTCCCGGGGAAGATAGTACCCCTCCAGCTGAAACCCGGGGAGGAATTGATCGCCCAGAAGGACGCTTTCCTGTGTTCGGAGGGTTCGGTAATGTTTGACGCGACATGGACTAAGAAGATAGGAGCTGGTTTGCTGGGAGGGGAAGGATTGATACTGATAAAGATAAAAGGCCCAGGGCTCGCTTTCTTCAACGTTGGCGGTGAGGTAACGAAGATTGATCTGGAAAAAGGTCAGAAAATACGGGTGGATACAGGGAATCTCGCGATGTTCGATTCGAGCGTTAACTATTCAGTGGAAAGGGTTAAGGGAGTGAAGAACATGATCTGGGGTGGAGAAGGCCTTTTCTTAGCAACGTGCAGAGGTCCTGGAAGTGTCTGGGTCCAGAGTTTGCCCGTTAACGAACTGGCCGGGAAACTCGCTGAATACCTGCCCGGCCATAGAGGTGGCGGGAGCATGGCGGCAGGAGTTTTGATAGGGAGTATGATGGGTAGGAGGTGAAAAGCAAAGAGAAACAGGCAAAGCCTGTTTCAGTCGCTAGATATGCCTGAAAAAAGATTTTTCTTCAGACTGGCAGGGGCATTCTTGCTGGGTATCGTGGCTTTCATATTCGCAAGTTTCGTGTTTTTCCTCGTGCTTCCGGTATTTATACCCCTTGCATTTGGGGCATTAATCCTCGCCTTGATTTTCGTATTCATATGGTCTCTGGTGTACGTGGCGATGGTTGTGGGGGTGGCGATCTATTATTTCTTCAAGCCCATGACTTTCGAGGAAAAGGACAGGGATTACACGATAGCGAAGGCGGAGGAAGCCGGTAGAAGGGAGAAAGGGGAGAGCAAGGAATGAGCGTAGATAAAGACGAATACTTCGAGAGCAAGAAAAAGAAGAAGTACAAGAAGAGATACAAGAAAAGGGTAAAGTTCAGGAAGACCC
>CAYFVC010000035.1:0-40062 GCA_964346665.1 uncultured archaeon | reverse complement strand
CACAAAACAGAGGCCGGGGGGGTTATCCTAAACCTGAAAAACGAGGAAGGAGTTTCGAAAGGTTTCGAAGAGATGATGAAATCCGCTAGGAAGTACGACAAGAATGCGAAAATACTGGGAATTCTCGTTCAAGAGATGATTAGAGAGGGGAGACAATGTATAATAGGGTCAAAAAAAGACCCGCAGTTCGGACCGGTCATAATGTTCGGGTTGGGAGGGATATTCGTTGAGGTATTCAAAGACGTTAGCTTCAGAATAATCCCCATCGAAAGGAAAGACGCTAAGGAGATGATTTCTGAAATAAAAGGCTACGAGATATTGAAAGGGGTTCGCGGGCAAAAACCGGTTAATTTCAAGGCCTTGGAAGATGTTTTGCTAAAGGTATCTGACATGGTGTGGAAGGAGAAGAAAATGGAAGAGCTCGATATAAACCCTCTTTTTGTTGATTCCAAGGGCGTTAAGGCAGCGGACGCGAGAATGATAATCAACGATAGACGCAGGTGAAACCTGCGTCATTCGAAACTATAGGTTTTTACATGGACTGGAAATTGCATGTAATCCTTTCTCTTTTCCTGTATTTTCTGATAATCTCGTTTTCCCAGTTTTCCCTTATCTATTCCGTCCAGGCGCTTCTAATCCTTGTTTTCTCCTCCCTCCTCCCCGATCTTGACCACCCGAAATCAATGATAAGAAAAATAACTTTCATCTTAGTTTTCTATTTGATGATGTTGTTCATAATTATTGAATTGGCCATGGATGTAGGAACAAAGGCCTTGATTATTATAATAATCCTAATCCTTGCGTATTACATTTACAAGAATCTCCCCCTCAAACACAGGGGAAAGCGTTCCCTCCACCTCTGGCGATACTGCTTTCTTTTCGGAGGAATATCCTTGATTTTGTTCGCTCTCGCAAACATTAATATCACATTCGCCTTATTTATAATTGTGGGATACGCTTCACATCTGATTTCAGACCGAATAAGAAAATTTTAGGGGGTGTCTAGCTTGGAAAAAGAGGAAACCTTGATCGCGAAATACCAGTCCCTAGTTTCGGAGTGGAACACGATCTTCCTCACCTCCTCGATTCTGTTCGCTTCATGTATTATAGGACTAGTTATAGGCTTTGTCTACTACAACATGTACGTTATAACAATATCAGTAGTACTCATGCTAATATTCGGGGCGTTCGAATATAGATCGCGGAAGTTCTACGTTGAAACAAAAAACGAGCTTGAAGAGGAAATGTTCAAGCTAGCAGGGATGAAAAAGACGAAAGCAAAGGAACTGGTTGATAAGGGTCTGGTTTGGTAGAATGAAAGGATTTTTAGGATTTTTCGGTTTCGGAAGGAGAGTCCGCAAGCTCCGGAAGAAATGGGACAGGCTGAGGGAGAAGGCTTTGAAAAAGAAACAACCCCTGAAAGGGGACATACTCACAAAAATGGACATGGTAGAGCAGAACCTGCGGATCCTGGAAGAACGGAGGGTGAGCAGGGTGGAGAGATCAAGACTGTCGAAGGAAATAGAGATAGACTTGGAAGGGGTAAAGGCGATGGTTGATATGAAGGAGGAGGAATACATCCATCAGAAATCCCAGACCATCCCGTCCCAGCAGAAATACCAGACAAGACCGAAGTAGACTTCTTTGAAATAAATCTTTTTAAACTCAGTTCTTGATAAATTATTATGCCTAGGAAGAAAAAGAAAAGATCTAATTCTTTGAAAAGGATAGGGTTTGATACCGACAAATATCTGAAGGTTCAATCATCCGAAATCTTGAACAGGGTCAAAAAGTTTGACAAAAGGCTGTATCTTGAATTTGGAGGTAAGCTCTGTTACGATTATCATGCGGCCAGGGTTTTACCGGGATACGGGCCCGATACAAAGATAAAGTTATTCAAAAAAATGAGCAAGGACATTCAGATAATCTATTGTGTGAGTGCGAAGGACATACAAAGAGGGAAAATGAGAGGGGATTTTGGCCTGCCTTATGACCAGCAGACATTGAAGGATATCGGAGATCTGAGAGACAGGGGAATGGAAGTTTCATGTGTTGCGATAACGATTTATAATGGAGAAAGTCTTGCTGACAGGTTCAAAAGGTATTTGAAAAATCTTGGGATCAAGGTTTACGTTTTTACAGAGATAAGAGGTTACCCGAATGATCTTGATTTGGTTGTAAGCGATAAGGGTTACGGGAACCAGCCCTACATAAAGATTGAAAAACCCCTGATTGTTGTTACAGGAGCAGGAGGGGGGAGCGGAAAGATGTTTTTGTGCTTATCTCAAATGTATCACGATCACAAAAAGGGGATAAAATCAGGCTTCGCGAAGTTCGAGACTTTCCCCATATGGAATTTGCCTATTAACCATCCTGTTAATATAGCATATGAAGCTGCAACCGCCGATCTTGGGGATTATGTTATGGTCGATCCCTTCCACAAGAAGAAGTACGGGATCACAGCGATAAACTACAACAGGGACATCGAGAATTTCGAATTGATGAAAAACATCTTGGATAGGATTCTCGGTAAAGAAAGCGATATATCCTATAATTCCCCAACAGACATGGGAGTTAACAAAGCTAAGGTTGGAATAATTGATGATAAAGTATGCAGTGAGGCGGCAAAACAGGAAATAATAAGGAGATATTTCAGGTACAAGGAAGAAATGATGCTTGGTATAGAAAGCAAGGAAACGGTCAAAAGGGTGGAAAAAATAATGAAAAAATCAGGCCTGAAACCGGAAGAAAGGAAGGTTGTTTTACCAGCGAGGAAAGCCTCAGATGAAGCGAAAAATAAGGGAAAGGGAAACAAAGGCGTATTCTGTGGAGCAGCGATCGAACTGCCGAACGGAAAGATAGTGACAGGGAAGAATTCTCCTTTACTTCATGCATCTTCAGCTGCCGTTCTAAATGCGATAAAGGTTTTGGCGGGCATACCTGATGATATTCATTTGATACAGCCTAATGTTCTCAAAAGTATAGAAAAGTTGAAGACAAAAACGCTTGAAATGAAATCAGAAAGCCTGAACTTGGATGAAACATTGATAGCCTTGTCAGCCAGTAGTTTGACGAATCCTGAAACTAAGAAGGCAATAGAGAAGTTAGAGAATTTAAAAAATTGTGAAATGCACATAACGCACATACCGACAAACGGGGATCGTTCGGGTTTGAGAAAGACTGGTTTGAACGTGACAACCGATGCAATACCCACTATAAAATACATTCCTGCCAAATAGTTTTATTCATAATCTGCATTCAGCAGTTCCCAGATCCTCTTCGCTTTCTCCTTCCCTATCCCTTCGACTTTCATAAGTTTTTCCTGCTTGGCTGAGAAAACGCGTTTTGGCGTTTTGAATTTTTTCAACAGGTTCTTGCTTAACTTTGTGTTCACGTGAGGAAGCCCGGCTATCAGGAACTCCTGCCTTTCGCTAGCGCTAGCGAATTTCCTTGGACAACGAATCGCTACACTCCTCTTCTCCTTGGCCTGCTCTCTATATGCAATCCAGTAAATTTGATTCGCTGTTTCTAACGAATTCCTAGTCCAGATTATAGGAATTTTGTGATCTATAGCTAGTGAGGCGAGTGCGCCACGAACCATGTTAGGATGGATATTCCTCTCCATAAACAACAGATCAGGGTTTCCCTCGAGAATTAACAAAGGTTTCTCGAAACACTCCGAAATCTCCAAAACCTGCTTGAATATCCTCTGGTCGATTACTGATTGAATGAAATCTGGGATGGTTTTCCTCTCCACGCAAACCCTGTCAGAACATATATAATCCCCTGTTTTCAGCTGCTTGCGAACGAGAAGAACATCGAATTCCCTGAGATTCCTGAAAACATGGTTTTTCGATTCCCTGTGATCCACCACTATCCTAACCTTTCCCGTATCCAGAATCTTCTGAGCTTTGACCATTCGAATTATATTAGGAGATAAAAACATAAATTAGATTTGCTTTCGAAAAGAAACATTTGATTAAGTTTTTATACGGGCTGCCCGAAATATATATTATGAATAGGAAAGGAGCTATACAATTGAGTTTGGGGTTCATAATAACGGTCGTATTCGCGGTGGTTCTGCTGAGTCTTGCTATATACTGGTTGAGGGGTTTTTTCACAGGACTTGAACCGCTTACAGTGGACCTCACACAACAGGCGCAAAGCGAGATAGCGAAGGTATTCCAGAACACGGACAAGAACTTCGCGATATGGCCGGCAAGGTACTCGGTTGAACCTGGAAACAAGTTGATAATGGCGGCGGGGATAAGGAACAATGACCAAGCAGGCAGAGTACTCTATTACGTAATAAACATGAAAGCCACATCCACGGATTCTGGGGAAAACCTTGACCAAGTAAACACGTGGGTCTTGGTTCCAGGTACTGCAACAAAGATTGACCCAGCAGCAACCGCAAACAGGGATCTTACGCTTAACATACCAAGCGCTGCCAAGCAGGGAAATTACCTCTTCGACGTTTATGCCTGTTATGGAGAATCAGCAGAGGGTGCAGGTACTCCTTCGGGATGTGACATAAACGCAGCCAACATTTGGGGAAGCCCGCAGCCAGTGACCATAACAATTGAAGCTTAGGAATGATATTTATCTCCCCTTTTACATTTATTTAATTATGGATGTAGGGTTGGTTTTCGGAATAATATTTGCGGCCATAGTAATAATACTGCTATTGTTCTTCGGTTTCAGGTACATAAACGAGGTTATGTTCTTGAGTTGCGAATCCCAGATTGGACAGCAGGTAATAAATCTGGAGAAGGGAGTGGAATCAACTCTGACTTTGTCCATGGATGCGTCACAAAAGGTTAAAATCCTTGTCCCAAACTGCATCGAAAGGTTTTGTTTTGTCGACCCGAACCATCCTGAAATAGAGTATGAGGAAGGTGGGTGGATTCCGAGCGAGTTCGTTACGAAATTCGTGTCCAGTTACGGGTACAATGTCGTCATAATGAAATCTAACGGCGAAATTGACGGCCACAAAATAGAGAAATTCAGACCATACGTTAACTTCTGCATAACCTCAACAAGGGAAGTTATCCTCCGAAATATAGGGACACTCGTAGAGGCAACGCTCCCTGAATTTTGAGAGAGGTCGATAGCATGATAAGCGTATTCCAGGTTTTCAAGATAATTTTGGGAATTATAATTTCAGCCTTCATACTCTTCTTTCTCCTAAGGTTCGCGGGCTCTTATATGGAAATAGGCGAATCAGGCAGGCAGGTTTCCATTATAGTTAACTTCAAAAAATCAATTGAGGATGTTTACACAACTGGCGTTTCCACAGATTTTGAAATGAAAGATTCTGAAATTTTGAATTACAGACCTCCTAACATCGAAACACCCGTTTCGTTTTTTGATGCGGATCCCGTTCCTCTCCTCCTCATCCCGGGCGAAAAGTTCTCCATATACAGGAACGAATACGATATCGGGTGGTGGAAATTCTATTTCATAGAGGTTTTCCCAGAAACACAGATCTTATTCATGCCCTTAGGGAGAGATGAAAGGATATGGTCGGTTATGGAAAACATAACCAAATTCTTCCCCTCAACAGAGAACACGAAAACCAAGGTGAAATTCGGAGTAGGGTGTAATGGTTCGGATTTTTGGCTGGGATGGGAGAGATACCAATTCTTGGAAAGGATAGTTCCAAGTTTAAAGGCAAGTGAGTTGGAATTCAATCCCTGCGAAAATCTTGAACACTTCAGAAAAAAGGGCATCAAGGTCATCACGATATCTGAAAAATCCATGGATGCGGATTTCCTTGTGAGTCCGATAGACAACGAAATAGGGTATGTTTACATAAAAAGCGGGGATGAATACGAAGAACATATCTACAAGAACGGCTTGGATATAGTGGCTTTGCTTCTGGGAGGAAAAAGGCATTACGATTACGTTAACGAGAAATTCCTAAGAGAGCTTGGGGTCGGAATCGATGTCGGAATCAAGGAATCCAATCTCTTAATCGGGGATATTAATTTGAGAAATAGGTGCGGAACGGAATTTTCAAAATTCACGGGAACGCTCGGTTTCATAAAAGAAGAACTCATCCCCAAGCTTGATTCAATGAAAGAAGACGACGTGAGGGAATTCGCTTACCACATGAAGGAATCCGTTAAAAACTACAAAGATCTCGAAATCTTGGGGTGCGGGTGATGAGAGGGCAAGTTCACTTAATGGAGTATGTTTTGCTGAGCTTTTTCATAATCCTTATAATAGTCCTGATAACCCTGTTCCTCACAGGCTGGCAGATCACAACGACGGGCTCGGAACAGAGAAAGGTTTTGTATGACAGAGCAGAGTTCCTTCTACGGGCGTTCACCAATTCCCCGTACATAAACAAGGCCACCTACAAGGAGGGGTCCATGCTTGAGGATTCAAAATTAAGCTCGATAACCTGCGAGGATCTCGAGAAATTGTACGGAAGTGGGTGGTTCGCGGAGATCGAATCCTTGGGATCTAAAGAAGAGTGCAATGAAGAAACATACCCACTTTGCGGGAAGTGGGAGTATTGCAAAAAAGAAGGGGAAGCGATAATATTTGAACTGCCCGTTAACATTTATAGAAAAACAAAGAATGAAATAGATATAGGTTTCCTAAGGGTTGGTTTGTACCATCAGGGAGGATAAAATGCAAAAGAAATCAGGCCAAACGAGCATGATACTGATAGTACTCATAATCATAATATTCATGGGAGTCGGGATATTCCTTCTAATATCCTCGATAAAACCGGAGTACGAGGAATACAACAACCTCTACGCCCACAACCTTTTGCTTTCAGTCCTGAGGAGAAACACGGGTTACGGAGGGTACTGCGATACCGTTTCTTCCACTGTAGCCTGCGCCTACATGACCTCGTACAGGAATTGCGGAGGGACGAACTGCCGAAACCTTTCTAGCGAGATCGTCCCAGACCTCGTGAAGAAAGTGATAAAGCCAACTTTCGATTACTGCATGATAATAGAGCCGGATAACTGGACCGTGGTTGGAGGGGACCGCATAGTGTACGGTGACAGATGCGACCTGGTTATAGCGAAAACACCCAGGTGGACCGCGAACGAAAAGATCCTCCAAGAAGAGGCGAATCTGAACATACAGATGGTAATAGCGGAGACCTAAAGAATAAAAAGTTTTGGATTATTCTTGTAATTGATTGTGTATGTTAGAAGACTCGATGTCCCATTTGATGCCCCGTTCGGAAGTAGCAAAATATCTCGGTATTTCGAAGAAGAAGGTCGATTCTTATTTGGAGCCTGCAAGGACTAGTAAAAAAAGACCGTATAGGATAGAAAGAGAATTTGCGTATTGGAAAAAGGAGGTAGAAGAAAAAAAGGTAGAAATAGAAAGGGAAAGAAAAAGAATAAGAGAAATAACACTCAGACCAGAAGATTTGACTTCTGGTATGAAGAACGAATTGGATAGAAGTGCGGTTTCATATGAAGGAACTAAGACCATAGGAAATGTAATAAGAGACTCTGCAGATACCGAAAGAAAAAACATGGAGGGCATATTGGGTAAAAAAGAACGTTATACAGGAGACGATGTAATAAAAAGTATTTCTTATAGTTGGGATATCGAAAGTAAAATTAATAGAGAACAGTTGTTGAAATATTTCCCCCAAAGGTTCTTGAAAAATCAAGGTATACTTGAAATAAATTACAATGCAAAAATTTTGGAGAAAAAAGGACCAGAGTTAATAAAGAATAAGTTAAAAAATGTTGTTGAAAAATTTGAAAGATTTTGTGAAAAAAGGAACACCAAGTTAGAGGAATTGGATCAGAAAAGTTTCGAAAAAACAATAAGAGATTTCTCCAGAAAACACAGAACGAACATACCAATGAAATATTTAATGAGTGTGATGAAAGATTACAAAAACAACAGATTGACTGAAATGAAATTGGGAAAATATTCAAGGGAATTGATAGAAACCTGTATATCAAAAACCCCAAAAACAAGAAAACTAAGAATAACATTACAAGATAAACTGAAAAAAACAATAGAAAAAATTGCGGAAGAAGAGGCAGATGATACCGAATTCACTAAACTAAGTAAATTGCTCAATACATTGTTCAGAGAGTGATTTTTAAAATATTCTTTATCTAATTTCTTATTATGAAATCCGTTTACCTCGAAACATACGGCTGCTCCGCGAATCAGGCGCATTCGGAAGTGATGGAAACTTCGCTAATTGCAAATGGTTTCAAGATAGTCAAAAACATAGGGAAAGCGGATGTGATCGTAATTAATACGTGCGTTGTGAAAAGCCCCACAGAGAACAAGATAAGGGAGAGGATAAAGTTTTTTGTTAGTAAATATCCTAACAAAAAGCTAGTGATAGCTGGATGTGCCAGCAATGTGGGGATTTTCAGGGAGATCGTTCCTCACGCCTTTTTTCTCTCCTCTCATAAATCGAAAGACATAGCTAAGTTGTTATTGAAACGAGTGAAGAAAACAGGTAAAAAAATCAGGAAAAACCAACTAGTGGGAATAACGGAGATTGCTTCCGGCTGTTTGGGAGCGTGTGCATATTGCATAGTGAAATTCGCTAGGGGTAATCTGAAATCGAGAAAGATCGAAGAGATTTTGAAAGAAATAGAAAATTCCCTAAAAGACGGATGCAAGGAAATTTGGATTACATCTCAGGATTGTGGGTGTTATGGTTTGGATATACAAATGAATCTTGCCGATCTACTTAGGCAGATAGTTGAGATAAATGGAGATTTCAAAATACGTGTAGGCATGATGAATCCAAATCACATGAAACCGATTTTGGGAGAATTGATTGAAATATACAAAAACCCGAAAATATACAAGTCCATCCACATACCCGTTCAGTCGGGTTCTGATAAAATTCTGAAATCCATGAGGAGGGGTTACAAAGTAAAAAATTTCGAAAAGATCGTGAAGGAATTCAGAAAAATCTTTCCAAACATCACGTTATCCACGGATATAATAGTGGGGTTTCCCAGCGAAAAAGAAAGTGATTTCAAGGAAACGATCGAAATGATCAAAAGGGTAAGACCAGATATCGTGAACATCTCGAAATTCGCTCCTCGGCCAAGAACGAAAGCGAAACGTATGAAACAGCTGGATAACATGGTGATAAAGAAGAGATCGAAAAGGCTTGCTGATCTCGTGAGAAAAATCGGTATGGAGAAAAACAAGGAATGGCTTTCGAAAGAATGTGAGATCCTTGTAACAGAAAAGGGAAAGAGAAAAAACCAGCTCATGGGAAGGAATGAATATTATAAACCCGTGATTTTCGAAGGAAAAAAGAATGTAATGGGCAAATTCTTGAAAGTGAAGATTACGAATTTCGGGCTTACGCACCTTAATGCCGAAACTATCCGAAACTCGGTATGAAACCACTCGCTATCCCGACTAGATACGGTATCAGGAATATGCTGAGTAACCATCCCACAACGCCGACGATCACCGCATGCGTAATCGACATCTCTTTGAAAAACAACTTGATCAGGATTATCCATACCAAAATAGGCAGAATCACTGGAAGGAACGGGATGAACGAGATGTAGGGGGTTATGAACGCTAACACCCCTAGAAGGTTTATCAGGTTTATTATGAGCACCACAAGGAACGCGTTCGCTGGGTGAACTTCCTCTGAGAACTTCTTACCAACTATTTCCACTAATATAAGGAGGACGATTCCTCCTATTATCGTGGACACTATAATGTTTATCGCTAAGGTTATGGGATTTGTGAAATCAACACCGAGGCTCGTGACAAGATTTGTCAGAATATCCGCTGCCATATTAATAATTCGTTTCTTTCACTTTTAAATCTACTTCACCGTGACGGATTTCGCGAGGTTCCTTGGTGTATCTACTTCGCAACCTCTCAGCACTCCTAGGTGATAGGCAAATAACTGAACCGGTATTATGTTGACTATGGGTGAGGCAAAACCAACGTCAGGGGTCTTTATCCAGAAGTCGAAAACCCCGTATCTTTTCGGGCCAACTCCGATTATGAATCCCCCTCTTGATTTAATTTCCATGGCATTGCTGATTACATCGTGATCCGAATTCCCTTCCGTTAGCACGATGCATGGCGTGTTTTTCTCTATGAGTGCGATAGGACCATGCTTAAGTTCGCCTCCCGCGAAGCCTTGCGCGTGTATATAACTAACCTCCATGATCTTTATTGCTGACTCCAATGCCATAGGATGGTTTAGCGATCTGCCTATTATGTAGAAATCCTTTTTTCGATGCATGGTCTTCGCGAGCCTCTTTATCCTATCCTCATATCTAGGATTCAGCATATCGTTTATTTTGGAAGCGACCTCTATAAGCAAACGCTTCCCCTCTTTAAGTTTTCCTATACATGCGTATGCTAGTAAGTAGAGTATCGCTAACTGAGCGGTGGTCGCTTTCGTGGAGGCCACTGCCTTCTCGGGGCCTGCTTTTATGAGGAAGGTGAAGTCCGAAATGCGATCGAGTGTTGAACCTTTAACGTTCACTAAGGATATAACTTTCACTCCCTTCTCCTTCGCTGCCTTAACCGCCTCAAGTACATCCGCGGTTTCCCCGCTCTGGGAAACCGTTATGAGCAGGGTTTTTTTCGTGAGGAAATTCCTGTAATTGGGGAATTCTGATGAAACAACATAATTCACGTGTTTGTTCGCGATATTAGAGAATACGTATTCCCCTGTGTGGCATACTTTCCCCGCAGTCCCACACCCTGTTAGGAAAACGCCATACGCCTTGTTTATCTCTTTCGCAACCCTTTTTATATCCTTATCGTTCTGGTTTATCGCACGGATTATTGTGTCCTTCTGCTCCATTATCTCCTTGATCATGTAGTGTTGATATTCACCTTTTTCCGCTTGTTTCGTATCCCATTCTATCCTTATTATTCTCTTCTCGATTTTCTTACCATCCTCCATGTTCACGAAAACGGGTTTCTTGCCCCTTTCCAATATGACCATTTCCCCGTCATCTAAATACATCACGTCCTTTGTCCTGTTGAGGAACGCCGGTATATCAGAAGCCACGAAGTACTCGTTCTTCCCTCTACCAAGTATGAGAGGCGAGCCGGTTCGTGCAGCCATCATCCCATCGAAATCATCCTTTACCACGAGTACTGCAGATCTACCTTTCAGAACCCTCATCGTTTTCCTAACAGCTTCCTGCAAACCCATATCCATATTCTCCTCTATCATATGCGAAATTATCTCGCTGTCGGTTTCCGAACGAAACTTATGACCTCTTCGAGTAAGATCCTTCTTTAATTTTTCAAAATTCTCTATTATGCCGTTGTGGATGATCGCGATGCGCTTTTCACAATCTATATGGGGATGTGCATTCGCCTTAGAAACCTTTCCGTGCGTTGCCCATCTCGTGTGAGCAATTCCTAAGGAGCCAGGTATTTTTTCGAATCCCGCTTCGCTTATTTTCCCTTTACCTTTCCTTACCCATACTTTCCCCTTATCGAGCGTTGCGAACCCATAAGAATCGTAACCCCTATACTCCAATCTCCGCAAACTATCGAAAAGGACGGGGGATGCTTCTTTCCCGCCTATGTATCCGATTATACCACACATGAGAAGTAGTTTCTCTCCATTTATTTAAAAACTTATCCAGATTTTTATCCAAATTTCACCAGAATATAAACATTCACTCAAAAATCATCGCTCGCTGTGCCCTTACTCGCTCTTCCACCAGTTTTAGGATCTCATCAATCTCGGATTTCATCATCTCGAATCGCTTTTCGTAATTCACTACGAGATCATTTATGAATTGTGTCGTGTGCGCTCTGAAGAGCTTGATATCCTCCGATTTTTTTACAAGCTCAGAAGAAGTTTTCGCTTCGCTCTGTGAAAGGCGGTTGAGTATTTTATTGCTCGCCTCATTGAGTTTTGCTACGACATTCTCCTGGAATATCTTTTGTTCCCCCTTCAACTTCTCGAGAATTTCTTCCGTCGCCTTTTTGAAGTTCTCCATTTCGAGTGAGAGGTTTTGTAAATGCTGGCTTAGATTAGAATCCTTCTCCTTTAAGGAATCCAAATGACTTCCTATATTCTTGAAATCACTCGAAATCGAGGTGAAATCCCTCCTTAGATTCTCCTTTTCGATTGCGAACATGTCGATCTTATCCGAAACCTTTGATTCGAATTCATCTATCCTAGACTTCTGTTTACTTGCGAATTTCTCGAAATCTTCAACATCTTTACCTAACCTTTCTTCAAGTCCTTTAAATTTCGAAAGTTCAGATGTTATTTCTTTATCGAGGACGTTAACCTTTTCATTGAGTTCATCTTTAATGGAATTCATCAGCGAGCGAACGTCCGAGACCCCCTCTTCATCTTTCTCCTCCTTGTCAGCGATTCCCCTCACTTCATTCTTGAGGAACTCGATATCTTGGGAATGTTTGTCAATCGTTTTTTTCATTTGTTCCACAAGGTAATCATATTTCTCCTTCAATTCCTCTCTCTCCTTCTTTATCTCGTCTATCCTTCTCTTCACCTTATCCATTTTCTCGTTCATGATTCCACGTGTTCAAGTATTTCATCAAGCTGTTCCTCTTTCTCCTTTTTGGTTTTCGTTATCTCTTCCGAAACGGAATTGATTTTGCTTTCTATTTCCGTCATTTTCAAATTCAAAATTTCCTCCTGAGTTTTCATTCGCTTCTCCAAATCCTTCATGAAATTCTTGAGCTTTGAATCGACGTTCCCTTCTAAGGTTTTATTCAAAGATTTCACATCACCTAATACAAGGTCTCTTGATTTTTTCATTTCAAAAATCTGATCCTTAATCATACCAATTCTATCGCTCATTTTGGCCAGTTTCTCTTCAACTCTTGTGTAGGCTGATCTTGATCCTTTCATTTCCTCTCTAAGCGATTTCCTCATGTCAGATACCTTCGCTTTCGTGTTCTCGGAAAGCGAGGAAAACCTGTCATCAATCAAGTCAGTCTTCTCCCTCATTATTTCGTTTTTCAAGTTATCCCTTATCTCGGAAAACTTGTCCATTTCCTCGTCCACTCCCTTCAACCTTCCTTCTATCATCCCCATCGTGACCATCAATTCCTTTACGGATTTTCCTACCTCTTTCTCCCTTTCTTTTTCACCTTCCTGGAATTTGGTTTCCAGATATCCAGCAAGCGATTCCATATCATTCTTCGCTTTTTCTGACCTGTCAACCAACTCTTTCATAATATTTTCGAAATCCTTCGATTTCTTTTCTACAACCTCCTCGAAGTTTGCCCTAAGTTCTCCGAGGACATCATTCATTTTGTTTCTCAAGGATACGACTTCGCTTTCCGCCACCTTCATTCTCTCCTCAGTTCTTCCAACGAAATCATCAAATCCCTCTTTTATTTCTTTTTCAATCTTCGTTTTTGCTTTCTCGATCTTCCCCTCCCTTTTTGTCTCAGCCTTTTCGAATCCGGCTTCCAGATTCTTAACGAGAGATTCCGTGCCTTTACTCAAAGATTCGATTTCACCTTCCACAGCATTTATCCTCCCCTCTACACTTCCGAATAAATCATCAAACCTCTCCTTTATTCCTTTCTCAAGCTTTTCCCTCGTCTCCTCAACCTTCCCTTCCCTCTCCCTTTCTCCCTTTTCAAACTCGTTCCTCATAGAAACAACATCATTCTTCAACATTTCGATATCCCCTGAAACCTCCGAAGTGAATGATTTCACCCTTCCCTCAAGATCCTTCTTCGCTTTTTCAACAACCTTGTCCATCTTCTCGGTCTTCTTGCCCGTGATATTATCCACGTCATCCCTGAGCTTCCCAACCGTTTTCTCAAGTTCGACCTTGAAGTCATTAAGATTTGTTTCCATCCCCTTTACCCTGTTATCAATATTTTCCACAGCTTCGTTAACCTCCCTTTCCATATCTTCCTTGGCGCTGTCGAATCTCTCTTCCATCCCTTCTGCTATGCCCTCGACCCTTTCATTCACCCCTACAAGGCTTTCCTTAAGAATCCCTTTTCGAATATCCTCACTTGTTTCAGAGAATTCCGATATCTTAGAATCGAGCTGTTTGATTTTCCCGTCAATCTCACCTTTTTGCGAAATGAACTCATTTACCATCTTGTTTATCTCCTCACCTCTTTCGATTTCCTTGGATTCTATCTCCTTTTTGAAGTCGTCTATAACCCCTTTAACCTCTTTCTCCATCGCTTTTGTATCATCTACAAGCGAATTCACCATCATTTCAAACTCCTTTGATTTCTCCTTTATGATCCCATCAAACTTCTCCTTTAGATCAACTACGAAGTTGTCCATCTCCTTCCGCAAAGAAGTCGTTTCACCCTTTATTTCTTCAATTTCCCCTCCGATCCCTTCTCTTAAAATCCCGAACTTTTCATCAACATTGCTCTTAAACGATTCCGAGAACTTTTCGAAACTTTTGTCCCTTTTCGAGTCACGTTTTTCGAATTCCTTTCTTAGAGAATTCATTTTATTTTCGAAATCAGCAGACATGGAATTTACAAAACCCTGGAAGTTCGCTCTAATCTCATCCATACTGTTTTCGACAGATACTATCTTTTCAATAAGGCTTTCTTCAACATTTTCGAATTTCCTCCCCACATTCTCAACTATCCCCCCTATCTTCCCATCAATATCCTTATTCATGCTATCCAGTCTTTCAGAAAGTGAGGAGTGCATATCCGAAAGCGAATTATCCACCTTCTTTTCCCTTCTCTCCTCCCCGATTTCCACTTTCCTGTTCACCGACCCGATAAGTTTTTCTATTTCTTTTTTTGTGCTCATCAGATCAGATTTCACTTTCCCTAGGTTATCGTTCCATTCCGTTACCGAACTCTCCATCTGTTCATCCATTTTGTTCCGCAGTTCATATAGTAGGGAATCGAATTCTTTGGATTTGGAATTAACAAAATCCCTCGTTTCGGTCTTCACATCCCCAAGCGATTTTTCGAGTTCCACCTTGAAATCGTTCAATTCATTCTCCGCAGTTTTAACCCGCTCTTCAAGGTCTTCAGCAAAGCTTTCGAACCTTTCATTAAGATTCGCTGTGAGCATTTCTATTGATTTGCCCACTTCTTCCGTTTTTTTAACATCCAGCCTTTCGACAGCCTTCTCCATAGAGGCCAGGGATTTCGAAAATTCTCTCTTTGTTTTGGCGAGGTCCTCCATCACCCTCCCCAACGCTTCATCAAGTTCTTTAGCTTTCTTAAGGTCAGCCCCTTCAACCACTTCTCTTAAGGAACTCGCTTCACTTTCGAACTCCTTCCTGAAATTATCTACTGTGTTTTCAACTCCTGTCTTGAACTCGTTAAATTTATCCTCAACCCCTTCAACATCCTCTCCGAACTTACCCTTTATTTCCTCGACCTTCTCAGCGAGCTCTTCCGACCCGAATGTCTGGACAGTGGATATTCTTTTCGAAAGCTCAGAACCCTTCTTCTTTAGATCTTTCACATTTGCGGACAACAACGCTTCCTTTTCTCGGGTTTTCAACAACTCGTTTTTGAAACCATTAACCACCTCCTCGACATACTCAATCCTCTTCAGGGTGGAATTTATAGACCTTTCGTACTCCTTGATTTTTGAAAGTCTTGAATCAAAATCAGCGAGTTTCGTTCTCAACGGCTTTACGTGTACGTTTACGAAATCCACAACCCTTTTCCCCGCTTCCTCGTACAACACGCCTGCCTGCTTAAGCTTTTCTATCAAATACTTGTTTCTCTCGTCAAGGTATTTCTTTTCCCTTTCCAGTTGAGAAACCAGTCGCTTCTTCTCTAGATTGTCCTCTTTGAGCTTCCTCAATCCCTCCTCGAGTTCTGTAAGCTCGCTCATGAACCCTTCAACTCTTTGAGAAGTATATTTATCCTTTCCCTTTGCTTCTTTGATTCCTCGTCCAGTTTCTTTCTGTCGATAAGGCTCTGCTTGACAATGTTGTTGAATTCCTCCCTGGTCTCGCCAAGTTTGCTTCCCAGAATCAAAATTTTATTTTCCAAATCCTTCTGATTGTTTTCTAATGACCTCACTCCCTCGTTTAAGGAAACTATCGCTTCCCTGAAACTTTCGAATTCTTTCACGTTCCCCTTCAAATCATCATGCCTCGTTTTCAAATTTTCGATTTTGTTGTCAATCTTCGAAATATCGTTCTTCAGGAGGTTAAGGGTAGGATTTATTACATTCTGGAACTGGACAAATTCGGATTCGAAATCTTCAAGCCTTTCATTCACCTTGCTTGATAATTTGGTGGTCTCTTCCCTGATCTCCTTCATCCTTGGTTCAGCAAGGTCAGTGAACATCCCATTTACAGTTTCTTCCATCTCATCCTCAAGATCCGCTTGATCACTCTTCAATTTCTCAAGTTTCGTGTTAAGTTTTTCGAACTCTTCCTTAACGAGCGAAAGCGTGGGATTCACAACGTTCTGGAACTGAACGAACTTTGAAACCATATCATTTACTTTCACCCTGGATATCGCTAGGTTTTTCTCCGTTCTGTCCTCAAGTTCGGTGAACTTGGATTCAGTCAGGTCATTGAAACGTTCCTTAACCTTACCTTCGATTGTCTTCTCGAATTCCCCTACCTTTTCACTCATAAGGTCTGTCTTTTTCTTTATCAGCCCTTCAAGCTTGTTGATCATTCCTATGAGATTTCCTTCCTTTTCATTCATCTTTTTGTGTATCTTTTCCTTTTCTTTCTGGAGTTCCGTTATGTAGTCCCCGAGTTTGTAGAGAGTTTTGATTTCTCCCTTGAAAAAGTTTATATCGTTGAATATAGTTTTTATACCCTCGCTCAGTTTCTCAATATCGTCCCTCACATTCTTCATGTCGTTGAATACGGGGGTGAGATCTTTCGTCATTCGTTTTTCTATCTCATTCGGTATTAACTCACTCGTTATCTCATCCGCGGAGAAAACGAACTTCTTCAGTTTCTCTATGTTCCCTGGGCTCATTTTTTCTATGAGACCCTCAAGTTTCTCCTCAATTACGGGGATTTTCTCGAGAACTCTTGTCTGCTCCTTTATCCTTGTTATCCTCGTGTCTGTTTCGTCACGAAGTTCATTGATGCTTTTCTCCAAATCCTTCAGAGAACTTCTCATCTCAAGTATTTCTTTCTTAAGACCAACACCACCGCCCAATGCGGCAAGACCTTTCGAAACATCACCCTCTTCTTTTCTAGGCTCCTCGGCCTTTTCGACCATCTTTCTCATGGTTTCCTCAATCTCTGTTATTTTCTTTGTCGTATCAGCTTGAACATTGTCTATCATATCCTTTACCTTGGTGCTTGTCCTTTCGCTTTTCCCGGATTTCGCAGCTTCTTCCATCTTCGCCCCCATCGCAGCCACAGCATCCTTAATACCCTTCATTTGCGACTGAATTTTCTCGTCCATTTTGCTTTCGATCTCTTTCAATCTCGGTTCAACGTCAGGTACAGCGGGCTTCTCATCAGGTTTCTCCACAGGCTTGTCCGCAGCACTTGAAACCTTCTCTATTATCTTCGCCAGGCTTTTGGTCTTCTCCCTTTCCCTTTCCAGTTCTTTCTTGAGGCCTTCAGCCTCTTCCCCACCTGCTTTCTTTTTAACTTCGGTTTTCGGAGGCGTTTCTTCCCCTACGGGCCTATCTGTTTTGGTGGCATCAAAGGTTTCTATCTCCTTTATTATATCCTCTGTGCTCTCCTTTTTTTTACTCATTCCCTTCTCCAGATCACCCATTTTTTCAAATTCGCCCTTTGGCTTAGCAGATTTCTTTCTTACCATCTTACCCCATTAGCTCAATTCCTCGACAAGTTTTTTAACAATTCTTTCATACCTTTCGATTCTTTTCTCAATCTCCGAAATACGAGAGTTTATATCCTCGAAACGCATTTCGAATTCTTTCCCCTTTTCGCTATCGAGTTCCATCAAATCTTTTTTCCACCCTTTGGGTATCAACTCGCTTCCGCCCCCCTCTTCATATTTAATTCTATATAATTTGTATAATAAAAAACAAATTATTGCAAGGAGGAAAATAATAACTATTTCATAGACCATAAATATAATTTTATCGGTGATACTCTAAATAAATTACTTCTTCCTGCTGAAGAATTTCAATAAATTTGCAAAGAACCCCTCAGGTTCGTATTCTTCCCCGATTATCTTTGCTGCAAGCTTAGTGAATTCTTTGCTTGAAGGGGAATTAGGAGAGAATAGAACGACAGGTATCTTCAAAGCGAGGCTGCGAAGAACGTTTTTGTCCATGGGTATGTTCGAGATCACGGGTAGTTCTATCAGCTCTTCAACTTCTTTAGGGTTCAGTTCATATTTCTCTTTCCCCACCATGTTGAGTACGACCCCCAAGGGCTTCACCCCTATCTCATTCGCGACTTGGTGGCATTTCATAATATCCATTGTGGAGGGAACGAAAGGTGTGTTTACAAAGATGACCTCATCAGAGGCCCTAACAGTCGCTAGCGCCTCCCTCCCGAGTCCGGGGGCGGCATCAAGTAATACGATATCAGCCTTTCCGAAGAGTTTCTTCAAAGAATTCTTCAACCTCGCTATGTCCACCCCTTTTAAATCGCTGAAAGATAGGGAGGCAGGTATCACGCGTAAACCGCTTATGTGGTATTCGTATATCGCGTCCTCTATTTCGGCTTCGCCCGTCAAAACTTGGTTTAGGGTCACAGGTGTGTAGTACATCCCGAGGTAAAGGCCAAGGTGCGATGTAGAGACGTTGCAATCTATTATGATAACTTCCTTTTTGAATTTCTGGGCAAGAACAGATCCTAAGTTTGCAACTAACGTCGTCTTCCCCACTCCACCTTTTCCCGAAATTATGCCTATTACCCTCGTCATCTTACCATTATCTTGTTTTTATATTTTATATCTTTACCATTTCAGCGTACACAATATTTTCGACAGTTCGTTCTCGTCCCTAACCAATACGGGGAAGTCGGGAACTTTCCCTAGTTCTGAATCTAGCCTGTGTATGTAATTCAGCAAATCCCTATCGGTTGAAAGTGAAATTAGGGTGGATATTATTCTCAGAACAACATCAGCCTCGTATTTCTTGCAGAATGTTCTGAGATTAGAAAACAACACGTAAAGAAAAACATCCGTGAATACATGCGTTCCGGATTTCCCTATTAATTCCTTATCATTCTTGTACAGAAGTTTTAGGTTTTTCATTCTGAAAAGTACGGGATGATATTTTTCGATGAATTTCTGAACAGCCCCCCATTTAATCCTGAGCAAAGAATCGGGAAACCATAGACCCTTCCTCTCCCCTTCGTATTTTTCCCTTATGAATTTTGGTATCCATTCAAATTTCGCTTTCAGGCGCTTACCTTCTTTCGCTATGTAATTCTCCCTTACCATGGACCTGAACAACGGTCTCCCCAGACCCACTTCGTTGTGGTACAAGTAATTCGTTTTCACATCCCACTCTGTCTGAATCTTAAACAACGAGACCCCTTCTTTTTCCCCAGCGCAGTTTATCCATATGAGCCAGAAATTCTTGTAATCCGTGAGTTTCGATTTTTTCCGCATACTTATATGAATATACTAGTTTTCAGAACTTTAAAAGAATTCCCCCTTCCAAGGAACCTTAACAATTTATCAAACCGTTCGAATAATCAGAAATTTTTTAATAGTATTATACTATTTATTTCATCGCAGATATCCTCTTCTCGATTTTCGAAAGCTTTTCCTCGTTCCTCTTCTTGAGATCGCTGTAAGCCTTCTCTGATATCAATCCTTCCTTGTATTCCCTTTCCAGAAGACTGAGAACCCTTCTTATATTCATCCTTTCCTTTTCCATGGTTTCCTTCTCCTTCATCTTCTCCATGATCACGGATGGCTTGACAGCGGCTGGTGCGCCAGGAACCTGTATTCTGAATATCCTGTCGAAAACCCCTTTCATCCTTTTCACAAAGAACAGGAGTATAATTATGACAGTAGCCAAGACGATTAGCAATGCTATCAGCCATGGAGGGAATATGGTCTCTATCAGGGTTTCAACAAATGGCGCTATCGACAAATAATACCTTGCATTTTCGAGAAAACTCCACCCAGTATGTATCGCGCTCAACGATTCATCGTACATCTTTTTCGTGAGGTAGTCTTCAGCGAGCCTTATCTGTTCCTTTATTCGGTCTATGTACGGCTCAACCTCACTTACGTCTTTTCCCACCTTTTTCGCGTTCTCAACGTCCACCTCTAATTCTTGTAACGCTTCCTTCAACCTGTCGATCTCCCATCTTATCAGGTCCGCACGTGAAGCGAAAAGGGTCAAAACGAACGTTTTCTCATCTCTCGTCACGTTAGCATCCGCTACAAATTTACCTGCATATTCTTTCGCTTCTGCAACAAGCGGGATTCTCAACGTTACGGTGAATGTGGCGTTACGACCCCTGTCCAACCTATCTATTTTCCCAGGCGTTACCTCTTGGATCCATGGGGATGGAATACCCGTTACCCTAAGGGTCACGTTATACAACGTAACCCCCCCTGTATTTTTGACCTCCACCGTCGGGTACTTAACAGAATCTGTTTCCATTCCAAACTCCGTAGGATATTTCATAATCTCTATTTTAGGGGCTACAGGCATAGCAGGAATCTCTGCCGGGCCAACACCAGGTCCTGGCTCTTCCGGTGGCGCACCTGTAAGTACGGAGAAGGGAGCGGCTGCAGAAGCGTAAAGGTTGTTGACCTGGTCGTATGTAAGCTTGACATTCAAAGTGTAATCTCCCGGAGGATGATAACTCCAAATTAGTAAACTAACTAAATCGGTTTTTTCAACACCCGCTCCAACCTCCTCGGAGTAGCTTCCGTACTCCCATGTGCTGTTATCCGGGCCTGTCACCCAGTATTCAACGAGGTTTTCTGTTGGGGCATCCCCCATGTTTTTGATCAACAGCGTGAAGTCAAGGTAATCATTTTGGTAAACGGAACTTTCGATTTCGGTTATTCTAACATCGTAAGGCCCTCCTATACCAATCCTGAAACCGGAAAAAGCATAAGTTCTCGTACCATCCCTACCTAGGACTTCGAGAGTAACGTCATAAACCCCGGGTGTTGGACTAGCTGGGAGGTTATGTGTGTACATGTACACGCCTTCCGAAATCTTCGTCATCTGGCTCATCGTTCGGTTGAAGTACGGATTGCCGGTTATGGGGTAAAACACGCTAAGGTTCATTGAAACGGGCTCCTGCAAATTCCCTATGCTATCGGTTACCCACATCTTGAATTTCACTATACCTTCGGCTGGATACCAAACAGGATAGACAAAGATGTTCGCAAGTGTTCCCGCGCTTTCCAGCAATTCGAAATTATACGTTGAAGTATCGTTTATAATTGCGGACGCCGTTTGTTCAAAGAAGGTGGAATAGGCGGTGGCGGTGTAGTTTCCTGTCGGAAAGCTTTTAAGAGACCTTGTTTCAAGATATATCCCCCCATACTCATCTCTTATGTAACCATCATCATGGGTCGTCAGTATACCATATTTAGAGGAGCTGTTGTAGACGGTTCCGTTTGAATTGTTGATTACGAAAGTCACGTTCGTTCCCGGCAGGGTATCCTCTGTGAAGTCCAAAGATTTGTAAAATATGATGGGTGTGCCGGGCCCAACCTTTTGGTAATAGTAGGGCATAGTTGTCATAAAGAACGGAGAAAGTTTCGAGTAAATGTAGAATTGCGAGATTCCCGTGTCATTCTTTCCCTGATTATCTATCGCGAAAACACTCACATTGTAATAACCCTTTAACGTTGAATTTCCCCAGTTCCCCTCATTCGGGTCATCCGGATATTGCGCTCGCCATATTGAAGTTCCTCCTGTTTTTACACCACCGTAAAAGGTCATGATTACAACCGTGCTTGTCCCATCAGGTCTAGTCACATTCGCAGTCACGTTCCCGTCATCTATCCCCGCCCCGGATTGATCTGTAACATTCGCGTATACCCAAACGCTTTTAGTTTGTTCGGTTTGGTTGGGAGCGAAACCCACCGAAACCAAAGGCTTTACGAAAGGGCTGAGAACTATCTGAAGTATTTCGCTATCCGGGTCCGAACCTGTCTGAACAGCATCGATGGTGTAATTCGCGTAGTAAAACTGTATGCTCTGACCTGTTATGTTGTAGAAAACAGAGAAAACATGCGTTGTCCCATTCACCACTATGAAATTCGTTTCATTGATCCAAGTGTAGTTGTACATACTAGTTGAATTGGTGACAGGGGATATTGTGTAGTTTATCACAACGTTTCCAGTGTTGTTAACCAAAACATCGCACACCTTTCCCTCCTCTGGGTATTCAACCTTTACGCAATATGTTGTGTTCAGATACCATGTTCTTGATATTGGAACTTCTATAGTCAGGTTAATCTCCTTGTATCCATCATTCCCCGTTGTCACGTTCAAAATCCCCTTGTAAACCCCTGGATTTCTCCCGAACTTAACGCTGACGTTGACCTTAACACCCTGCGGATATTCTCCATTCAGACTAGAAATGTTCGGCGGAACGAATTCGAAAGTGAAATCATTCGAAAAGTTGTAGATATCGAATGTTATGTTCTCAGCAGGGTCATTTCCCGTGGAATTCAAGACAAGAACACCTATCTGTTTTTCAGTCCCGTGCGTAACATTATCCGACAATTCATCCGGTTGTACAATTAGCAAGATATTCGAAAGTACGGTTATGTTGACAGTCGTTACGTTTGTGTTTATCCCTTTTTCATCCTCCCATTCCACGCTCACATTTACGGTGTAGTTCCCGGAAGGTGTTCCGCTTTTTATTATCACGAGGAATGAGGAGTTGCATACCCCGGACTTCGGGATATTTCCGCAGTTTTGGGAGGTTACGTTTGCGGTTATATTATCACTTGAGAAATTCAGAATCAGACTCACGTTATAAGCGGTTGCATTCCCTATATTTGTTGTGTTGACGAAAATAGGGAAAGTCTCGTTTTTATACCACGTAACGTTTTCAGCGGTATAATTATCGACGTCCGTTTCGATAGTCATGTTAGTTTCTGAAACAGCGATGGTAACGTTTATGATCTCGAACCCGTTGTTATCGCTGGTTACGTTTATCGTTCCGTTGTACTCCCCAGGTAGAGTATCATTTGTGGAGTTAATCCAAATCTCCACATTTTCCGAAATACCAACACCAATTGAGGAAAAGTTTTCGGGGATGAACTCAAAGGTGAAGTTACCACTGAAACCTAGAACATCGAACGTTACGTTTTGCAGAGGCTCGTTACCCAGCGAATACACAGTGAAGTTATCTATGTTTTTCAACGCCATCCCTATGGCTATCATCCCGAATACATAATTTTTCGAAAGGTCAAGGATAGGATTTTCAAGGACAGTTATATTCATAACGCTTTCGTTATATCCGGGGACAGACCCATTTGAATTCCTCCACCTAACGCTTATGTTCAGGGAATAGTTTCCTGCAGGTGTCGCATTGAAAACTATTATCTGGAAAGTTTTCGTACAGTTTTTCGTTATCAGGATGTTTCCGCATGATACAAAAGTTAAGTTCGCAGTTATGTTTGGGGTTGAGAAATTAAGCGTGATGTTAGAATTATACGCACTCCCGTTCGCTATGTTCTCGGCGATGATGGTTATGTTGAATGTTTGATTCGAATAAGATGTGACGTTATCCGCTGTTAGGTTTTCTGGAATCTTCAATATGCTGACGTTTGTAGTATAGGTCTCTGAAGTGAACTCGTCCGTTCCCCATCCTGTGTTATTATTTCTAGTTGCGCTGCAGTTAAGGGTGAACAAGCCTGCGTATGCAGGGGCATTGAACTTTACATCATAAGTTCCATTCCCGTTGTCCGTTATGTTATCCTGAGGGATTTCTGTGGAATCAAACGAACAGTTCAGAGTCGCGTTAACAATCCAAATATCCTTCCTGTAATTCCTCACGTAAACAGTTGTGTTCACTACCCTGTCCGTGAAGCCCGTGGGATTCGTTATGTTAACCGTTACGTTATACACATCCGTTACGTTGAAGGTTGACCAGCTTATGTTAACCAAATACCATGTTTCGTTGTATACCCTAAACGTTACGTTCCACAAACCCAAGGTATCCGAGTCTGTTATGTTATACGTGTTAGCATAAACCTTGTCATTCGCCTGTCCGTCGCTGTGGTTTCCGTCATCGTATAGCGTTACGTTCACTTCGCCGACTCCAAAATCCAAGCTCGCGTTCACTTTTTTGGAGATGTTGTAAAGATCGGTTACGTTCGCCAATAGTATAACGCTCTCGTTCCTGTTGAAAACGTTCGCCTCGTCCGTTCCGTTCATGTAGAACTTCCCCTCAACCACAACACTCCAAAATTCTGGGGTGAGTTCAGTTATGTTGAGAGGTGTGATGCTCTGGTTCACGAAATTTTTGAAATAATCTTCTTGTCCTGCCTCACCGCTTGCATTGAACTGAAGGTGGGCGATGTGTTTTATGGAACTGCCCAGTGTCATGTTCGTTTCGTTTAGTTGTATCCCGATCCTTCCGGTTACGGTGTCCTCAAGGCCGAAGAAGTTATTTGTTCCGTTTTCGTATTTATTCACAATCCCTATCCACACCTGTCCCCCGTCCTGCACCGCCCATCCGTAAGATCCTGGATCGTTCGTGTCCGACATGGTAGAATAACCTGACCCGTAGTTGAATGTATAGTTAACGTAAACAGCAAAGGCACCGGCAACGGTTGAATTTCTCGTTATGTTATAACTGGCGTTGTTAACAAATATCTGTTCAATCTTAATCCAGTCGATTTCCCGGTAGAACGTGTATCTTTTTATCATATACCCTTCATTAGTTTTGTTATCTGGTTGGTTCCAGAAGATTTCGTAACCCTTCTGCTCAACAACAATTCTAACAGGTCCCACATATTTGAAGGTTGCGTTGTTCCTGAAGTCGAACCCGAATGTATCGCTCGCATTCGAGAATTCGGAGTACTCGGCTGTCCTGTTGTCTGAGGGATCGGTCAGCAATACTTCATTTTCTCCTGCATAAATATCCTTAACATGGTAAATACCTGATGTGTTCTCCCCTCTTTCTGTGTCAATCCACCATTGGAAAAGCGAGTTGTTCACATTGAATTCCGAGACGCTTCCAGTGTAATTGTAAACAAGGTCAGTTGAATAGCTCGGCTGGTCTTTGTCATCATTTTCCGTTATATCGAAATAAATGTAGAAATAACGTTTTTCATCCGCAGGCGTGGTCCCGTTCATTTCAAAAACTATCGTTCCGAAAGCATTCGTGGCTGGATCATAACCTTCACCTTTATCGAATTGGGAGGGGAGCTCATGAAGAATAGAACCTGTTGAGTTGTATTCTATCACGCGGGTGGAATTCTCATCGAACGTCCCGGTTACGTTCATACCCTCCAGAATATTTGTGAAGTTCATTTCGTATTCTATGGGCCAGTCCGTTCTTTCGTAACCGGTGTTGTTTATTTCCAAACCGATTCTGTAACGCCAGCGAACGTCCCACCATTCATAATCGTAAGATTGAGAGTACGTGCTAACCAAATTCAAAACCATGAAAACTCCTAAGATCACAAACGCCAAAATCAATTTGCCGTGGCGGATTTCACTCACCCTTTTCTCAAAATCATCTTCTTGGTTTTCTCATACGCTTCCTTGCTTATGAACCCCTTTTTGAAGGTCTCTTCCAGATCCTTCAAAAGCATTTCTTCCTTCCCCTTTTCTTCTGGGGGTATTCCCCTTTCGATTTTCTTTGGCTTTCCCTCTGGTTTCCCCTCTTTGATCGCTCCCAAAACCTTCCCCTTTTCAGCTTCCTTTATTTTCCCCTCTATCTCCTTAAGTTTTGCTAAATTCGCATTCTTCATTTTTTCGTACTCTTCCTTCGAAATCGCAACGCCCTTGAACTCCTCCTCTAACGATTTCATGAGCATTTCTATTTCTTCCTTCTCTGATTTTAAATCACTTAGTTCATCTTTTGGTGAAGGTGCGGAGGGAGCGGCAGCCTGCATGCTCGCCCTGAACGACTCTAAATCATCCCTCGTTACGAAGTACGCGGCCTTAGTGTTGATGTCGTCAAGGTTTTTCAGCATCTCATTAATCAAATCCTCCATCCGATCTTGCTTAGCTCGATAAAGCATGAATTCCTCCATTCGTTTGCTGAGTTCAGCATAAAGACCCTGAATTTTATCTAACATCTTCTGGTTATTCCTTTCGATATTCTGCATGTTCATCAATTTTTCAGAAGCATCGCTACTTACCTTAACAACATTTTCCAGACTCCCTATGTCGCGCAAAACCTTTTCTATATTTTTAACCATTTCCCCAAACTCCTTTGTCATTTCCTCAAGCTTGTTTATCCTCAAATTCTGATTTTCCACTTCCTTGTCCCTTCTTCCCATCTCCATCATTATCTTTTCCGGTTCGACCCTGTTCATGATATCCATAACCTTTTCCAGTTTGACCTCCCACTCCTTCATGGAAGCCTCCCTTCCGTAGACCATGGTTCGGATCTCAGCGAGGCCTTCCACAACCCTCTGGATCTTTTCATCAGAAACCTTTTTACCTTCCCTTACGGTTTCGATCAACGCTTTCATCTTCTCTATTTCCGTATCGAATCTGGTGAATTTGTTCTTTATCTCAAGAACATCCTTTTCGGATACCTTTGCCCCTATGTCCTCCACCATTTCCTTTACTCTTTCTGCGAGGTCCACTTCTAGCTTTTTCAGATCCTCTGGGCTCACTAATCCCTTCTTTTTCTTTGGTTTTCTCTCAACCTTCTCCTCAACAACAACAGGGGGAGCAGCAGGAATCGGAGGTGCCTCAACAGGGACTGCAGTCGGAGGTTCGACCACCGGGATTTCTGGTCTTGGCGGGGGTTTAGGTTTCACCCCCTCCCTTTTCAAAGTCTCTATCTTCTTGTTTATCTCCTCAAGTCTCGTAAGATTCTTGGATTTGATTTCTCTGTAGTCCTCCTCCATAATAGTAGCCTCGCTGTACGCATCCTCCAGCGAAGAAAGCAAAGCACGTATCTCCTCTTTCTGGTGCATTAAATGTTCAAGGCTTTCCGTTAATTTAGGAATTTCTTCCGCTTTTTTTGCAGAAATTTTTCTTCTCGGTTTCCTCTTTACCCTACCTTTTTTCACCCTTCTCCTCATAATAATTAATTAAATACAATCAAATAAATAGATGTGAGCGAATTACGCTTATTACACTTTTAGCCTGGCTTTCAATGATCCTATGTAGCTTTCGGCCATTGTGAACTGCCCTGCCTTCATCTTGTCCTTCGCGAGGTTGAGTTCAATCTCTATGTCTGTTGTGTCGACCTTTCTCGCTTTCATCGCCTCGACCCTTTTCTCTATTTTCTCTATTTCCTTCTGGATTTTCACGTACTTGTTTATCTCCTTATCCGTTAACCTTCCAGTGTTGTGAAGAAGCGGACGGAAACTTATGAAATACGGTTTACCCTCGTTGAAGGCTGGGTTCTGTACTAACGCTGTTCCTGTCGTGAGTTTCACGACCTTGGATGCGTAATCCGTTCCGTATTTTGTCTTCACCCTTCCTATGTCACCTTCGTACTTCGTCCTCAATTGTATTTCCGTGGCGATGTTAGCACGTATCGCCCCTCGGAAATCCATGAGGACTTGGGAGATCATGAACACACCGATTCCCCACTTCCTGAACTCTCGGCAAGCCCTTTCCAGCGCGATGTAACCTCCCTTACCTCCGTACTTCGGAAGCAGCCTGTGGACCTCATCGTAAACCAGAAGTAACTTTATCTCCCTCTCCTCCGGAAGTGCGGCGCGGAACACAGAAGAAACTGTTTTCCTAACAAATTTATCTATCTGTCCGGGTTCAAGTCTGTTCATAACGAATACCGTTATTTCCCCAGGTTTTCTGTACTTCTGTACGTCCACCTCCATTTCGGGGTCTGTCACCAGAACGATGTTGGTCTTGAACGCCTTCGCGTCCTCTGGTTTAAGGCCGAAATTCGGGTAGATATCAAACATCCTCTTATCCCTGCATGCTTTCATGAACCCTGTCCACTGGGCGGTCGGGTCGAAAACGATGATAGGGACACCTCTCTTCAAAAGTTCTTCCGCCACTATCATCGCTGAAACTGTTTTGCCGGCTCCGGTCGCCCCTGCCGAAAGCGAATGCATCATGAGGGCTTTGGTATCCACGTATGCCTTCACATCCGTTTCTGCTATTTTACCAACGAGGATCGAATCAGGCCCAGTCTTCGGAAGCTTCTTGAAGTCTATTGGGAATATGTACCTCCTTCTTCTCCTTTTCTTCTCCATCCAAATCATGTAAAGTCTTCTTCCGAAGTAGAATCCTGGGATTAACATGAATACTACCACATACGTCAGCCAGTGCATGAACACCGCTCGTAACAGGGCTAGAGGCGCGGGCAGAACGAAAACATCAAACGAATCCACAGAAAACGCCGACTTCTTCCCGTACCAATACGTAACGTTGACCTCAACCATATACCTGTCTTGTGGCGTATCCCAAGGGATGGGGATGGTTTTGGTGAAACTTTTCACATTCTCCACTGCTAGCGTTTCGCTGCTCTTCGTTATCACTCTTTCGGTTTCCAAACCCTTTATTTCGTAAATGACCACTATGTCATCGATGGTGGCGGTTGGTCCCATGTTCATAAGAGTTACCTCGAATTTGAGATTGCCACCCGGCTCTACTGTTTTTGTCAATGCCTTGACCTTCACGTCGAGTAGTGGTTCTGGCGGGATCTCTACCTTTATGGTTACGGGCGTTATATGCGTGATGTTGCGATATCTCACCTTCGATATGATATCACCAGTGTATATCCCTGCCTGCGTCGTTGGCAAGGCGTAGAGTTTGACTTTCAAAACTCCTGTTGACCTCGCGGAAACGTTCATGACAGGTTTTTCTATCTGAACGAGCTCCCAGGCGTTCCCCGTCACGCTTGTCTCCACAACGATTCCCGTTCCTAGATTATTCGTCACGTCTATCGAGTGTATTTCATGCTCACCCGGACGAAGGGTAACGAATATAAGGGTTGACTTTATTTCGACAGGGACTTGTGGAACACTAGGTGGTACTTCAACCCTCGCACCTCTCCCCCCAACGCCTGGAGTAACCGGTGGTGGAGGTATGGGTATTTCACAATCCTGTGGGCAGTTGGCAATTGATTCTCCGTAGTCCTCATCACATTCCCCATCCCCGCATATGAAGTTCGCAATTGCGAACACTCCTTGAAGGTTTGTGGTGTTCGCCGTGAGCGAGGTGGTTGTGATGTTAAGTGACGAGCTCATCCTAGTCCAGCTCGAAGTGCAAATTTGTACGACGTTGACACCGAACGAAGGACAGTGATAAATGGTTAGGTTACCGAGTATTGCAACATTCTCAAAACTTGAATAGTTCAAAGTGATGCTTCCTGTGGAGTAATTAAGTGAATTGTTAACGACCACACTCCTGTACACCCCTGCTCCACCTGCTGATATACGGTTAAGGTTTGTAACACTACCGAATTGTATCGGGTTGTGGACATCTTGAAGTAACGGAATGTTCAAAAGCGAAACGCTGTCATTCCAGAAGTCCACTTTCAAATCATACATCCTCGCGTCTATACTCTCGTTGTAATATCCTGTATCCGGATCGCTTGAGAAGTTTATAAGGAGATTTCCGTATTGTATATCATCATAGAACCAGAAACTCTGGTTTATGACAGGGTTGCCTGTTCTAACTATATCTTTCGCGTAACCAGAGAACCACGCCCCTACGTAAATTTCGAAAGTCCTGTTCGTTGAATTACAGTTCCCGGATTTATCACAACCCGTAACGTTTACATTATATACTCCCACCTTGCTCGTGTTCGTGTAATCATATTTGTAAACATACGTGTCCACATACCTGTAAAGGAAAGTCATGTCTCCGTACTCTGCTATGCTGTCCGGGTCGTAAACAACGATGCTCGCGTTTTCAACCCCTCCTGGGTCGGTCACGTTCGCGTATATAACGGCTGTTGTGTTTGCGGGTACCCTAGGCGGAACTGATATCAAAATGGTTGGTTGGATATCATCCCTGTATATAACGGCTTTTGCTTCGAAGTCGTAATAAGTTACGTTTGAAACAGGGGTTTTCGAATAAATCGCTGTCACATTCAAATCATAACCCTTCTGAAGCGCAAAATTTGGGGCGGTGAAATTCACGTACCACAAACCTTCGGATGAATTGTAGCTCACATTTGTCATGTCCACGTAAACGAGCGTGGTGCTGTTGGATAGCGAGAGATTGAAAGTCATGCTTTCGTTTACGCTTGAATTTCCGTAAGTTATGTTGATTCTCGCCTCTATCTCATCGCTCGGGGAAACATTTAATTTCGGATTGGCCTCTGTTGGGGAAATGATATCCACGAAGTACGGGTGTATGGTCAAATTTAGCAGAGTGTCGTGGTAACTCGGGTCCGCAGTTTCGTTGTACGTCCACAATGTGCCAGTGTAACTTGTGAGGGAATAAACAACTGGTGCGTTGTAGTTAAGGTATATGTATTTCGTTTCCCCGATATCCAGTTCAAGCTGGTTTGGATAAAACGTCACGTAAGTCCCTAAACCCCAGTTATATTGTACTACCGCCAACCTTACGAAAACATTTCCGTTATTTCTAACTGTTATGGTCCCGAAGTTTCCCTGCGTTCCCTGTATTACCTCCTTGGTTATGTTGTTAGGATCTTGAGTCCAAGATATGTTCTCTGGGATGTTCACGTATATGTAGGAGGAATCCCAGGTGGAAGTTCCATTCGCAAGAATTGTTCCGTTATAGTATCCTGCTGGATATTCCGGGGGGATTGAAATGCTTATGTTTACGAATTCGGTTTGATTCACCAGAAGGACGGATATGTTTGATGGATAGAATGGGGACGGGTCCGTGAAATTCTCGCAGACCTCTCCTGACTGGCAGGAGAAGTTCACGTTGGTTACGTTGACATTACCTATCGAAGTCACGTTGAATGTCTCATTCTTCGTTCCCCCTGACATTATAACCACTTCTCCTGTTTCAGGTATCCTGTCTTGGAGATCCAGAACAGGGTTCGCTGTCACGTTCACTAGTATGGAAGTTGTGTTGGTTCCGTTATAGGATATATTAAGATTTATCCAGTTGGCGGTGAAGTTTACCAGATATTCTCCAGGCAGCGTGAACGGAGGAACGGATATCAAGGTGAAATTCGAAGATATGTTAGTTTTGTAAAGTGTTCCGAATGAGAAATTCTCTGGAGTAGCTGACCAGTTTTCTGGATAAGATATGTTCATGGTTATGTTGTAAGCCCTCGCGTAACCTACATTCGAAATGTTGAATTCGATGTGGATATCCTCTCCCTGATAGATCGTCATGTTCGTTACGTTTATCACTGTAACGTTAGGCGAGATCGCTATACTCGTGTTCCCTGCCGCTGTGAGATATATGATTGATGTGCAACCGATTTTCGATGACGTGTCATTCGCGCATATTCTCAAATCATGAATTCCGCTTATGTTGGTCCAATAGGTTGTGTTGAATTCGCTTGCATTCCTGTCCATGATTTTTTTGTACGTTTCCCCTATTCTTAAACTGTAGCTAAGCCAAGATGTATACGCTGAATTGATGAGGTCTCCGCTAGAGTTCTGTACAGTGATGTTTATGGTTTGATTTCCTGGCAAAGCGAAACTCACGCTTTCCTGGACGGCATCTATCGTGAAGTTCGTTGAATTCTCGATGGACTGGTTGGAGGCGATGAGCAAACCGTTAACCGTTATGTTCACATAAACGAAAGATTCGTTCTGGTTGTAAATCGTGATGTTGAAGTACTGCATGATTCCAGAGTAATTTATACCCTCAGTGTAGTTGAATCCGGGATCCCCTGACGAAGAGTGAATCTGTTTACTAACGTAAGAATAACTTATGTCCCCAGGCCTCTCAACATCTATCCAGCCCTTGTCAACCGCTACATTATCCACAATCGTGGCGTTGATATACACTGTTTCGTAACCAACTTCAAACTCTGTAGGTATCACGCTGTAATCCGTTACGTTGGGCGGGAGGTCCGTTACGTTTAGCCAGAAGGAAACCGTTCTTTCCACAGGATCCGCAGGTAGCGTGTCGTTCCTTATAGCCACAATTCCATAATACATATCTTCCGGATAGGCCAGCGGGACCGAATACGAAATGTTTATGACCCTCTTCGATAACTTTTCGGAGGCGAAACCTTCCGGTGTGACTATGAGCAGAGATGCTGCTGCCTCCCTTCTTGATGTCTCGAAGTATATCTTCACATTCCCGTGGTTCGTGACGTTCACCCTCCCTACCAGACCGTTCGTATTCGGTTGTGCTATTACAGTCGGGAACGAATCCGGCGTTCTGGTCCAAGAGGCGTTGGGTTCAACCGTGAGGTTCAGAAGGTATTCATCCGATCCACCGTTACTTGAATTAACAACTATGTAGGTCCAGTAGATTCCGGGTGATTTACCCTTTGGTATGGTAACCCAGATGTGGGAGGTGAAATTATAGCCTGCTGCTAGATCATCTTGGGAGTCAGGAACCATCATTAATCCACAATCATAACAATCATAATCAAAGTTTCCTCCCAAGTTCGAAAGCGATATTTCGTTGACCCTGTCATTTCCGCTCGAGTAAACGGTGATGTTATCAATGTAAGTTGTCTTGTCATGCATAACAGTCTTGTTTATTCCAGTCTCTATTATCTCAATAATGGGGTTGGAAGCAACTACCACGTATGTTGAGTTAATCACAGAAGCATCTGTTTTGTCAGGATCCATCCAGCTAGCATTACCGTAAATGTATATTCCTGTTGGAGGTGTAGCAGGCAATATAGTGACCTCAAGAGTCCAACTGCAGAACGAGCCGTTCGTCATGTTCCCGCAGTAATATGAGGTTTCGTTGTAGCTCACGTAACCTGGGGAATCATCGTAGATTGTGAGGTTTACGTAGTAAGCATTTGGAGGCCCGAGATTGGTGAAGTTTATGGTCAGGTTGAATTTGAAATCACTGGTTTGCGTGATCCCCCCTGCGTACACGTATCCTATTTGATCCACCTTCCCCGTTGCTTTACCCCAAACCTCGAAGTAGTAAACATCCGAATGGTTAACGTTGTTTTCGGGCCCTTCGTCCTTTGCGTATACAGTAACATTGTAGGTTCCGTTAAGTTTCGGAAGATATTCGTAGCGATAGGTATTATTCTCAACGAATGACATTGTCTTGTTCTCGTAACTTCCGTTCGGAAGCCCTATGTAAGCCCATACACCACCACTATCGACCGCGTAATCATCCGTTACGTCCGCAGATATGTTTGTGGTGTTCATCCACGCCTCCATGCTCTGGTTAGGAATGATTGAAACATTCTCTATGGTTGGCGGGACATTATCCTTAACCCATATTGTTGCGCTTACACTCGCTATATTTGTTGTGTATTCAAGCGAGGAATTGTCCCAGATCGTACAATTAAACGTTACATTCCCTTTATCCCAAGGTGTCCAGCTGGCGTTTGCATAACCGGTCGAATTAGTTAGATACGTTCCATTGTAAACCCATTCTCCCAAAGTCTCGTTTAAGTAGGAGAAATTGATCGGATAGTTTTCGATTCCTACACTAGTAACGTAGTCAACAACCCTGCAAATCCTCTGGAACGTGTAAGGATACGTTACGCTCGAAAGATGTGGTGGATACACCCACACAACATCAGCCCATCCAGTTATATGAACCGTAACGGTATCATTTTCAGCATAATAGTGAGGCAAGCCAGGTTCGGACCTTGCGGTGAAGTTTCTGAAACCTGGAGCTTGCGTGCTCGAATCAAACGAGCTTTGCTCTCCTGAAACCGTCGTTTCTATATGGTCCCCAGTATCGTTGTACCAGTACACCCAATTGGTTCCTCCAATGAACCAGTTCCAGTTCTCATCCCTTATGCTGGCGTTGAAGGAGATGAGATCCCCCCTACCATACTGTGATCCATTGGCAGGAGAAGTTATGTTCGCTATATATACCCCCATCACATCGATGGTGGTGGTGTTGGTTGTTGAATTCTCATTGGTTCCAGGTTTTGTTGCGTTTATGTAGATGGTGTAATAGTTAGGTGTTATCGTATCGACCGGGTTCCAGGAAACCGATTCATTACACCATCCAGAAGCGTTCGTCGTGCAGTTACCTATATATGCCTGAGAATGGTTGTAGAACCACACCGTTGCGTTATCCGCTCCCTCGCCAGGCAGATCCGCATCCTTCAAGTGGACTGTTATGTTGACCTGATTTGGGGAATATCCACTAGAATCATTCCTATAAATCTTTCCATCAGAAGGGTCTCTTACTATCTGGTCTATTATCAACGGTCTTGATATACGAACTTCTTTTGTTATGTTCGGGGTGGAAACGTTGTAATACCAGTATGAACTGCTGTTTATAGCGCATGTGAGGTTATACCAACCCCCAGGCCTGTTCGTACTGAATAGGAATGAAGCGTTGCCTTCCTCTCCTGACTGATTGCTCGTGTTTTTTGATTCCTGATATTCCTCGTTGACATAGAAGGCAACTGTGTAATTAGTAATGTTTTTGAGCGTGTTCGCATCCCTCAAATGACATTTTATCGTTTTCACATCGCCTGCTAAATCAACCGTTCCATTTGGAGGATACATGGAATCAAGCTCAGCCCAACCGTATATATACACGGAGGTTGAATTCGTGTTACCATCGTAATACGTTCTGCTTGTGTTCGCCCTTATCACGTCTGGACCCAAAGGATAATTGTAAGGAACAAACCAAGTAGTGTTGTATCCTGAAGTGAGGTTATACCAGCTCTCATTATACCAAATGACGGTAGAATCGTTGATCGAGAGATCACAATCATCATAAACAGTAGCGTTGAATACAGCGGTAGTGTTCCTGTTTAGTATGACGTTTTCGGTGGGGTTCACGATTGAAATGTTAAGCTGCCCAACAACTTCGAGCGTTTCGTTCGTTGAATTCTCGTATTCGTAACACGTATCGTTCGTCCCTCCCTTCCAATATTGTATACCCACTTCGGATGTCGAACAGTTCGGGTCGTAATCGACCTCACAATGTCCGTCGTTCGATGTGCAGTTAAGAACGTTTGTGTAATTCGTTCCGTTGCTGGTTACCCATACGAGACCGTCCGCCCCTGTCGGATAATGACTCCCGTTCGGATTCAGGTAACTGTAATCATCATCCCTTATCCTGAATTTCAGAAGTGCTTGGTCGTTTCCCAACCTCCTAATGTTATCGCTGCTCTCGGAGTAGTTTATAAACAAGGTCACGCTGTCCTCCGTGAGGTTGAACGTCCCGGGATAAATCTCATCGGTGTATCCATAGGGATCGGTGACGTTGAACTTGTAATAGTTAATCCTTCCGGGCGTCGGCAAGGAATCCGCGCACGTGAACTTCTCGCGGAAGTTAAGATTTTTTCCTGATGAAACCACATCTGTCTTTGTACTCACATGCTCCCATGTTTGATTATCAAAGCTCTTCCACAGGGAGATGTTGTTCGGGTTCTGGTCTGCATCACCGAAGCGGACATATAATGTGAAGTTGTAGCCCCATCCCTCAACAGTCGGGCTGACCCCTGCAGGAGTCGTAAGGTAAGGGTTATTCCCCAAGTGGAAGGCCTCGATCTCTGTAGTCGAATTCGGGGCGTAGTAATCCTTGTCAATGCTCATCGTTATGTTCCACAACACCCTCTGCTGAGTCGCTGAGTCCCATGTGCAGTTGTAATATCCCTCTCCCTCCTGCCAGTTTGTACTGCAGTAACGATATAAATCGAAAGGAACATATGCCTTGAGTATGAACCTCTGCGTTCCACTTGACGGGTCGATGGTGACGCCTTCCACCCCGTAAGGCATCCTCCACGAACAATCGTCCTCAACGTAACCGCTTATGTTTATCAAGTCTCCCTGAAGGAAGCCCTCTGTCGCGAGCGGCTTCACTATGATCGGTCTAAGATCCGACCATACACTGAGGTTATATATGGATGAATTCGAGGTTTTATAACAGGTATCCTCATTTATTCCCCCAATTCCGGCGGTCCAGTTGTGGAACCCCACGGTGTAGTTGCACTCATGCATCGGCATCTCGCCATCATCGAAGAAGCTGTAGTTAATGTAGCCACTCCCGTCAACATCTATATGTTTTCCTATATCCCAGCTATCAGGATCAGAGGCGTTTTTGGTTACCCATACAGTTGCGTTGGCGGATCCCGCGTATGACTTGCTGTCGTTATCGTAGACTCTCACTTTGAGGACTATCGAGTCACTTCCGTTCCTCCATACAGTCTCGTTGTCGTAACCGCTAATTGGCTCATATATCACGTCATTTTTCTCTACGGTGAAGTTGTGCGGTGTTGTCGAATCCTCGTAATCGTGAGGGATATCCGTGGCGTTGAACCTGTAGCTCCAATTCCCTGTTGTCGGACAGCCAATTCCGTAGAAATTATCACTCACGCTCAGCTGGGTAGTCTCGTTTACAGGAGATTCGAGCGTTACGTCATTTTCCCAATGCCAGTCATTATCCGAGTATATTCCCGGACAGCTCCCCCCAACCGTTTCCAAGCACTTTATGTAAAGCTCGACTGTCACGTTGTCCAGGTCGTCATCATTCACTGTAACGCTGAAGCTCCTGTTCTCCCCCCAACCTGCAGGATCTTTATCAGCGGTCTCGTTGGAAAGAACAGGTTTTGTCTTTATGAAAAAGTGGTTTTCGAGGGTGGTTGTATTCATGTTGTATAGGTCCCGGAATGAATTCGCCCTCGTATCGTACCATTTAGCCTTCATCCCCGTCGTGTTCCATATGCATTCGTACTCCCCGGAACTGATACTGTACATGGGCGTGCAGTTATAAACTGTAATGCTATCTTCATGGATTAATTCAATCGTGGTGTTCGCATCATCAACATCCGTAAAACAATCGCTGCTCACGTAGATCTGTTCTGTTATGTTGTCGCCCCTCAGAACTTCTGTGCCCGTTGGAAGTTCCGTTGTTTTTATTGTCGTTTTCAGCGTTCCGTAAATCGTTAAGTTAAGATCTTCGGTGATGTTCACTTCGGCATAACACCCATCCGTTACCCCCGCCTTCCATGAGTGGTTCCCGACCGTATACTGCGGAGTACATTCAGGATTGAAAGAAACGTTCGCAATACCTGAGGAATTCGTTATGGTTACGTTCCCTGAATCCCAGCTGTTCGGGTCAGAGGAGTCTATGGTCACCCAGAACGTAACGTTCGCATCCGCAGGTTGATCCTTATCCGTGTCGTTAACGAACACCATGAGGAGCGCCGTGCTGTTCGGCTCGTCATCAGATCTGTTGATCTCCGAGAGGTTCCCATAGTAATACGAGATCTCCACGCTGTCTATCGTTATGTTCGGTCCGCTCTGGTTGGTGGTGTTAAATATAGTGGTTTCATCGTCAAATTCGAACATGTACGCATTAACTGAATCGTCTCCTATGTCCTGACAATCGAAATCGCTGACTAGGAAAGAACACTTGCTCCTCCCTCCGTAGACGATAGTTGAATTCTTCAAAATCCACTGCCCCCCGTAATTGTTCGTTTTCACGAAAAGCTTGCAGGTGACGTTATCCTCTTGGGCGTCCCATATGTCAACACTGTAGTTGTAGACAGCGCCCCACCCGTCTTCTGAAGGCGAAACAGAGAAGTTACCGTAATCAGGAGGTGTGTTGTTTAGATACGTGTAATTGGTCAAAATGGTTATGTTGTCGTTGTAATCTAAGGAGGATTTCACAGTTATCCTAACAGTGTAATTCCCTCCTTTATGACCTTTTGTTTCCCATGTGCAGTTGTACCACCCATTCCCTTCATCATTTATACCCCCACCCTGCGTACAGTTCTCCCACCCACTTTCCGGATTCTGCAGCTCAAGCAAAACCAAGGACAACCCTGTCTGGTAGCTTTCGTTTATCCCTATACCGCTACAATCCGTTGGGACCCCGAACCTGAACGTAACATTATCTCCAACCAGGATGTTAGAGGCCTCGGTTGCGTTTGGATCTGTCAGGTTCGTTTTCAGTTGTCCTTTTATTATCATTAGCCTTGCGCCTGTATTGTAACCTGAAATAGCAGAACTCGCCCCTTTGTAACACGTGTCGTTGTAATACGTTCCAGCTCTCCAGTACAGATCTCCTACACCATACGAACAGTTAGGGTTGAAAGTGTATCTCAAATAACCGCTGGAATCCGTGTAGTTTATCTTCGCTAAGATATACGAACCGTCTTGGCTTGGGGGGTCTGATTCATTCGTCATCGTCCAGAACGCTCCCTCCACTCCTGATCCCACGATTGAAGAACCGTTATCCGTGTCTCTAATGTATATCTCTAAGGTTTCATTATCGTCAAAATCCCTGTTTATCGTTACGCCATAAGGCGAGGATGCAGTAGCGCTGGTATCGTCCTTTTCGAGCGTGAAATTCGCAACGGACGAGCTCATGTAGTTCCATACATCGATGGATGTGAAGTTGAATTGTTTCTGGCTGGTTGACTGGCCTTGAAGGACTGAGCAGTTGAACTGATGTCCACGGAACCTTACAAGTTTCGGAGTGGTGTAGGTTTCGTTTATCTTCTCCCATCCGCCTGTGAGGTTGGCGTAAAGCGAGACATTGTTATAATTGGAATCAGGATCAAGCAAATTAGCTTGGAACTCCCATGTTTCGCCCCATCCTCCTGTTGAGCCGGACCCCCCTGATCTTATCGCCTGCAGACTCTGGAAATAAGGACTGGTAGCCAGGAAGAACGTTTCGGTCTCATCCCCATCCAAAGATGTTCCATTGTAATATGTTTTGGTAATGTTGGCGGTCACGTTATAAAATCCTGATGACCAGCCGGCGTGTGTGCTTGGGGTTATATTGCATTCATATATACCACTGGATATTTCCTGCCCTGTGCAGGTATGGACCTGCTGTTGGTTATCATCGGTAACATTGAAAAACACGGTTGCCCCGCTGACCTGTCCGCAACCATCTGTTTCGGTTACGTTGGCTGTCATCGTTACGTTATCCACACCTCTCAGGTAATGGTCGCTTGATAGCCACATGGTAGCGTTTAGCGGGGTTGTGAAGATGGTCCATGAGATGTTCGTCGAGTTCGTGTCCTTATAATAGGTGTTATCATACATTTCAGCCTTCCATTTCTGGGGCCCGACCAAGAACGAGCAGTCGAAGCTGATCTCCGATGATTCGAAAGTTAGATTATCATCCGTATCGGTAAATCTCTCCGTGCTAACACTCCATGTTACTCCGTCTTTTGTATACCAGAATCTACCTCTAACGTCACTTATTGTCTCGTTCGGATCCTTGTCTATATCCCATCCCCTAACCCTGAAGGTGAAAGATCCCGTTATTCTCTGAACGATGTCCCCATCCCCCAACAAAATTTCGAAGGAAATGTCATCCTTGTAAATGGTGAAGTTTTCTATTGGTGTTGAATCGTTGTATGAAATACCTCCTGTTCTCGGGTGGTCACCATCATCCGTCACGTTTATGACGTACTGTCTGTTTCCGATATCATCGTTATCAAATGCGTCGTAGATGTACGTAACTGTCTTGTTTACGCCATTCACGGTGGAATTCGTGTAGATGTTGTTCCAGCCTCCACTTACGTTCACCCATATCTCCACTGTCATGTTATCATCGTCCTCATCGCTTACGTTAACCGTGAATGTGTAAGTCTCTCCCCAGCCCCAGTCATCCGAAGGCGTTAGATTCCAGGAGTTGTTCTCTATTACTGGTTTTGTTTCGATGAAGAAGGACGATGAAGACGAATAGTTCACCGATATGGTGTCCGACATGTAAGACTCTTTTGAGGAGTTTATTATGATCTCATATCCCTTCGCAGGCATCACTCCTGGATTTGCTGAGGTGTTGAAGGTGCAGTTGTAGTAGCCGTTTCCTACATGAGTGATATCCGAGCAGTTAAATGTTTCACTTGTCTTGTTACTAACCATTCTTATCGTCAAGTTCGCATCTGTTATGTTATTATCACAACTATCGTTCACCCTGACCTGAATAGTTAAGTTAGAACCACGAAGTACTTCTTTTCCTTGTGGGATAATCAATGTGTTGATAAGTGTGCTGTTCATTATAAC
>CAYFVC010000034.1:0-22155 GCA_964346665.1 uncultured archaeon | reverse complement strand
TTTTCACTTCCTCAACCCTTTCGGAGGGTTTTTCTACCTCTTTCTTCTTGATCTTCTCGCTGAGCTTTTCTACCGATTCCGAGAGCTTCTTCTTCAGGAAACCGAACATAATAACCTTTTGAAATCCTTACCTTTTTAAATTTTTCCACTCGTCCTTCTTCGCTATTGGTTTGACCCCTGAAAGATACGCAGCTTTAGTTATAGCGTGCGTTCCGACAGGTGAAGTTACGAAAATGAATATTATCAAAAACAATGCTTTGACGAAGAGCGTTGAAAAGAAAGAGTTTACCATAACCCCAACCAGGAGAAGGATAACCCCTCCGACATTCACAACGGTCTGGGCGTGCGATCTGGTGTACACATCCGGGAAGCGGACAAGCCCTATCGAACCGATTATGGCGAAAATCCCTCCGATCACCATGAAAACTATACCTATCATATTATCACTCGTGCATTTCCCTCCCAAGCAAATATTTCGATATAGCCAGATTACCCAAGAACGCTAGCATTGCGTAAACTATCGCTATGTCCACTAAAATCTGGTTGTTGTAATACAAGGAAATCAAAACTATTATGCCTATTACTATCGAATTTATCGTGTCTATGGTTAAAACCCTGTCAGAAGGTGTTGGGCCCCTCGCTAACCTCACCAAACTTATGAAGACCGCGATCACCAGCAGGAACACCACGTACTCTATCATCTCAATCCCATATCCTCTTCAAAATCCATTGAAACCGGTCCACCACCCTCTTTTTATCCCCCTTCATGTTAAGCCAGTGGACGAAAAGTCTGTCGGGCTCGGCTTCCAAAGTGAGCGTCCCGGGCATCATTGTTATGGAATTGGAAAGGACCGTAATCCCCCATTCATGCATATGCGCGTGCGGAACATCCACTATTCCCGGGTTTATCCTCCCCGTTAAAATTCGGTAAGAAACATCGAAAACATCTATGATCTCATTGAAAACGTAATAGGGAATGTAAGCAAGGAAAATGAGAAAACCCTTTATGTAACTCGTTTTCGCCTCGCTCAAGAAGAAGTAGCCGAAAACCGCGGATATTATCGCAGAGATCACTCCTCCTAATATGATATCCCAAAAATCGAAACCGCTCAGAAGTATCCAAAAGATCCACAGCAATAAAAAGAGCAAAACCGAACCCTTCATATAATTTAATTGGGATTCTGTTAATTAAGTTTTTTCAGTTATTTTTTCCCTTTTTTCCGTTCTTTAACTCCAGAAATTTTCCTTTTAGCCTGCTCAAATACTTTCGGCATTTCCTTAGGATCAGTCTTGCCTTTAAGATAAGAAGAAAAAACCTTTTTGTATTTCGAAGGACTCGATTTCTTAAGATTTACCGCGGATTCCGAAATGTGCTGCCCGGAAATTCTTTCGGGTTTCTGTAGTACATCCTCAGAGTGGGGAACCTCCAAACCCCCATCCAGCGCTCCTTTCAAGGCCGAATACAAACGGTTTCCAAGGGTTGATTCGTACAAACCGAGGTCAAGGATAGCTTCGCTTATTTTGTGTTTTTTCGCCTTCTCCGCGCAGAGCAATCCTGTGAGGTAAGCAGAGGGAAGGTTACCACAATGGAACTTCCACCCGAATTTTTTCAGTTCCTTGGAGTCAGCGGAAACCACGACCTTATCTCCCTCTTTATCGAAATTCACAATCTGGCAGGTTATGTTGTTAAGCGAACGCCTCACCACGAGCCTGGGCTTCCTTGATTTTAACAATCTCAACCTCAATCTGTAATCGGTTTTCCCCTCCCTTTTCCTCCTATGTGGAAGAACTAGATTTCTACTTCTTCTCACCTTTCGCACCCTTTTTCTTTATAAGCTCTTTATCCTTGAGATAGTAAAGCAAATGTTTCTTACTTCTGAAAGCCCCTCCGTTCACCATGGAGTAGAGCTTTCTGTAATCATTCCTTTTGATTTTCCCTGAATCTCTCAGTTCCATCAACATTTTTCTCAGAGGCCTGACCCTGTCTATCCAGTGTCTCTTGCTGGATTTTTTCGAATACACCTTCCCCTTCCTGCTTCCTTCCTTCGTTCTCCTCCCCTTTTTCTTCTGCCCTCTCCGGAATTTCGATTCCTTCTTCCTCTGACCTCTCTTTTCGACCTTCGTGATAACCCCTTTTGCGATCAATCTCTTGATGTCGTTTCTGGTTATCGCCTCTTCCAATTCCTTTTCCTGCGTAACTTTAACCCTAGATAATCCCACCTTCATTATCTTTGCCGCGAGTTTTTTCTGCGATCTAACGTTCATCTCATTCGCCCCCGAAATCCTTGATGGTGTGCTTGAACTCCTTGTTGTCCTTTATCTTCTTATTGTTTTTGAGTATCTCCCTCGCGAGAATCCAAAATATCAGAGCGAGGGATTTCTTCCCGTTGTTGTTCGCAGGGATAACGAAATCAACATCACTCCCGTCATTGAAAGTGTCGCAGAGCGCAACAACAGGAATTCTTTTCTTCTTCGCTTCCAAGATGACCTGCCTGTCTATCAACGGATCCACAACGACAACAACATCCGGTTCGTAGAACTCCCGAAACGACGGGTTCGTGAGCGTTCCAGGAGGGAATCTTCCTGTCACGGCTTTCCCGCCCACAACCTCTGCGAATTTCTTAATGGGAATCACGCCATTCCCCTTCCTCGAGACCGCGAGGACATCATCGAATTTTGAAAGGAATTCTCCCGCTAGTTTTATCCTTTCGTCAACCCTCTGGATATTAAACACAGCCAAACCATCATCCCTGATCTTGTAGATGAACTGCTTCATGTATTTCGTGCACGTTTTCATACCTATGTGTACCCCAGACGTGAGATACTCAGTTCTATCCACGAGCATCTGTTTCGCAAGATCTTCCTTCCTTGTCTTCACAGGCATTTTCACACCGAAAGTTAGCAATATTCCTAATATTTGAGGTGTATATTAATAAATATACTCTTTTTTAAACTTTTCGCCAATTCTGAATATGGAATTCGAATTCGAAGGCTTCGAGACAGAGCTTGAGGATTTCGAAGTGAGGAAGGTCAAGAAGTTCCTTCGAAATCTTCGGATAGGTGAAGGAGGAAGTTTCGGTTTCACCTTGATGCACAAGGGAGTGATATATGCGACATGCGGAGACCATTACGTTTATGCAATAGACGGAAGGACCGGAAAGGAAATCTGGAAGTTCAGAACGAGCGGCTCCAATTACGGGTCGCCATCAACCGACGGTTCGATTATATTCGCCCCTTCATATGATGGTCACGTATACGCCCTTGGCATTTCGAACGGAAAGGAACTCTGGAGGTTCAGAACAGCCGGAAGGGTGTTTAGCCAGCCTTTCGTTAACGAAGACATGGTAGTTTTCGGGTCAGAAGACACCAACATCTACGCTGTCGAAAGGAAAACGGGCAAACTTTTGTGGAAATTCAAAACAGGAGATGAATCCGCTTCCTCTCCAATGGTTTATGAAGGGATGGTTTTCACAGGCTCCTGCGATCACAATTTCTATTGCATAGATTCAAAAACAGGGAAGGAACTCTGGAGGTTCACAACAGGCGATGACGTAATGCTAAACAGGCCAACACTCGTACATAATGGAAGGGTGTATTTCCCGTCTTTTGACAACTACCTGTATTGTCTTGATATAGAAACAGGCAAAGAGATTTGGAGATTCCGAACGGGCAAATACGGAAACAGCGGACCACCACACCTTTACAGGAACAGGCTTTATCACGCCTCCAGGGACGGTATAGTTTACGCCCTTACATTGGACGGAAAAGAAGTCTGGAGGTTTAAGGCAGGGGATACCATGGTGAAGGTTCTCGCTTACGACGGTATTGTATATTTCGGTTCCGAAGACCATAATTTTTACGCCCTCGACGCCGAAACAGGGAAGGAACTTTGGAAATTCAGGACAGGTGGAGACGTCTATGACGAAGCAAAGATTTTTGGCAATCTTGTATGTTTCGGCTCTTGGGATTGCAATTACTACGCACTTGACAGGTTCACGGGAAAAGAGGTTTGGAGATTCCAGAGCAGCAGCCGGAAACAGTCGTACATTCCGCCGTCAAAAGGGATATTCGAATTGGAGATAAAAAAAGAAACCCACATAGAAGAGCCGATTTCCGAGGACAGGTACAAATCCAAGAAAAAGGGAGAAATCGTCTCGCTCTCCGATTACCATGTTGAAAGTGAATACTCAATGGAATCCGAATACAAACAAAAATCCGACTACGATGTGAACTTCGTTATCTTCAAAGACTTGTTCGATTCGATTTCGAAGTCCCCATTTTTAAATAATTCCTCCAATTTAGTTCTATGGATCGCGAACGAATGATAAAGCTCGCTTATGATCGATCTTTTTTCCTTAGGATGAGGAATCCCGAATATCTCAAAATTGTGAGGAGATTCTTTCAAAACCTTCTCGATGAGGATTTGGGAAGCGGGGACATAACTACAAACGAAATCCTGACGGATGAGAAAACAAAAACAAGGATCATTTCTAAGGGTTCAGGTGTTCTGGCTGGTGGGGAAGAGCTTCGATGGCTCTACAGGGAGAACGATATTTTGGTGAAGCCCTTGAAAAGAGACGGGGAAAAATTCGAAAGGAATGAAATTCTCTTCGAAATCTCAGGCCCGAAAAAGCGAATCTTTTATCTCGAGAGGGTGGGTCTGAACCTTCTCCAGCGGATGAGTGGAATAGCGACAGAAACGAAAGAAATAATTGATAAGGTAAGGAAGGCGGGTTATAATCTAGTGATAGCAGGGACAAGGAAAACCCCCTGGGGATACCTTGATAAAAAAGCGGTAACCTTGGGTTTCGGGTTTTCTCACAGGCTCGGCTTATGGGAATCCTTCCTGATCAAGGAAAATCACTTGGATTCCCTCGCTAGACAGGGAATTCAAAACCCCATAGATTTCTCCTTGGAAAAGGCATGGAAACTTCGAAAGAAATCCGTGTTCATCGAAATAGAGGTTAAAAACGCGAAACAAGCGATGCAGGCCGCAGGGAAGTTCAGGGATCTCCAGGAGAGATCAAAAGAAAGGAAACCCTGTATAATAATGCTGGACAACGTGAATCCGAAAGACATCGAAAATATCGTTCACTCGTTTAAGGAAAACGGTTTTTACGATCACGTTTTGCTAGAAGCGTCCGGAAGCGTCACAAAGGAAAACATCCTGGAATACGCAAGAGCGAAAGTGGATGTCTGTTCCCTAGGATATCTAACACATTCTCCAAAATCAATCGATATCAGTCAGGATATATTATGATTTTCTAATTCTTAGAACGACTACTAATTGTTGGGCGGAGATATTCGCTACTACTCGCTACACGAAAAGCTTTGGCAATATCTTTAACGCAAGTCGGATAGGGATATTTATCGATATTAATTTCACCCGGTTCTGAAGGTAGAAGTATTTGAGAACAAAACTTTTCAAACTGTTTTTCATCCATACCATCAGATAAATAGATAATCTTTTCATCTAAACTTTTGAGGTTCTCATGAAGTTCTTCTCGAATTTCATCTTTAGTAGGCATGGTATTTACGATCTTTTTCAGTTTATTTTTCTTACGAATCTCTTCTTCGAGTTTATTTGCTATATACTCTATACCCTTCTTTTTTTTAAGACGATGCAAATCTTCTAGTTTTTTTTCATGATGCGATATTAACTGTTTGGCATAGTGACCATACGTGGTTGTACTAAGACGAAAAACTTTAAAATCCCAATCCCCCTTCAGGAATTCATGCAAAAAATTTTCCATATCTTGAATAACATCTTGAGTAGATCCTGCATAAATCTCTGGTGAGAAGTATTCTTTTCCGCGCCGTTTCAACACACCAAGGGCACTAAAATCTTCACCCCTTTGATACTCTATCGCCATCAAACCACCAAATTCACCAGAACCAGAATTATACTAGAAATAGGCTTTTTAAAGGTTTCGGTGGAGGTGTTTTTTCTACTGAAAAGTTTCGAAAAACCGGTTAAGGTAGTTTCGCCATTTCTTTTTCGTGAACGTCATTCCAGAGTTCGATCAGTCTGTTGTGTTTCGGGATGTCAGGTCCTAGATTCCCGATCTTTATTATCGGAGCATCCCAGGCTAGGGCGAGATCCGATAGCCAATCATCCTCTGTTTCCCCTGACCTGTGCGATACGACCGGGATCATCCCGTAATTCTTAATAGTCCTTACAGCCTTGCTGACCTGGAGGAGCGTTCCAAACTGGTTGGGCTTTATTATCGCTGAGTTCGTGGACCTCAAGCGAATGCCGTTCATAACCCTTTCGGTGTTCGTACAATAGAGATCGTCACCCACCAAAAGCTTCCCCCGCAACCTCTTGTTAAGTTCTGCGAAGCCCTCGAAATCCTCTTCATGCAAAGGGTCTTCAAGATAGTAAATATTGTAAACTTCCGCTATCCTAGTCACCGCGTCTATCTGCTTGTCAGGGGTGAGTTCTTTCTTCAGGGATTTGTACACGTATTTTTTACCGTTCCAGAAGGAGGAGGCTGCGAAGTCGATTCCGAGCTTCACCCCGAAATCCTCTGCTATCGCTGATAGAAAATCGAGCGTTTTCAGATCATCGAGATTCGAGCTCCATGCATTCTCTATGTTCCTTCCCAGTAGCCAACCTCGTTTTTCCAGTTCTTCCCCCACAACCTTCCATACATCGTAATTTATGTTCGTTGCCTCGATCGGGTCTTTCGCATTGTGGGGGAGTACGAGAAACTCCTGCCATGTCGTTCGTCCGCCGTGCTTTCCACCTCCTATTACATTCCCTAGCGGGAAGGGAAAGCGATACACGGTTTTCGTCCCCCTCAATTTCCAAAGCTCACCATTGGTCGAGGCCTTCGCAATCGCTAGTGAAATACCTAACGCCAGGCTGATCCCGATGTTCCTGTAGTCTTTTGAAGGGTCAATCTGCTCGATAATCTGGTCCGCTGTTACCCAGTCCATCTCGTCCAAACCTATCATGTTCTTCCTCACCTTCGGGAGAATCTCCAGGATCTTTTTCATCGGAAGGTCCTTCGCCTCGTTCCTCCCTTTCGAAGTTCCAGAAGGGATCGAGGCTGAGAAGAACGTGTTCGAGGTCTGGATTTTAACCTTGAGGGCGTGCTTGCCTTTCGAATTGTAAACAGAATATACTCTCAAATCTTTTATCATAATAATTCTTTATCGAATGTATAAAAATAGTTTACGTTGGTGTGATACTCTTTATATCTATGGGTATTACCCCAGCGGACCACTCGATTTTTGCGATTTCTTGGGGGTCGGTCACATCCTTCGGGAGTTTGATCATAACAGGCGCTCCCTGGGCGATTTGAAGCGCCCTCGCCGAGATAATCCTCGCCTTCTCGTATCTCGTGTATTCCCTTTCCATGTACATCCACCTTTAAATTCTTTGAAGACGCAGGTTTCACCTGCGTCATACGAAAATTCACCCTATATATCTAGTTTGTTCTTCAGCCTTCTTCCCCTTCTCCTCCGTACCTTTCGTTATCTCCATGAGCGCGCGCTTCTGCAAGGCTTCCACTTTCTTGATGAAGTATTCCATTTCCTTCACTTTCTTGTCCAGCTTTTTCATGTCAATCTTTATATGCAGTATTTTCGTGATGATGTTCAAAACCTCCTCCGCTGCCTTCGGGTCGGTAACTATCGGGAATCCGGTGGTTTGACCAAGAAGACAGATACCATCCTTATCCCTCTGCTTCCACAGGCCCAATAGCAAGCCTACAGCTCCAACTATATATCCAACCTTCTCCCCTGCCTCGAAATCTATCTTGTATTTTTTGTACTTCCCAAGTATTTTCTCATCCGTCACCGCTCCCAGAACCTTTTTCTTTCCTTCCATTTCTCCTGTTGCCAGCCCCCCAATCGTTATGATTTCCTTCACACCGATTTTTTCCGCAAAGTCCAGGATCTTCTCCGCGACCTCGTAATGACCTTGTGGCGAAAGGGATTGACAATCACCCACGAGGAGAACGAGATCTCTCTGCCCTTTTTTCTTCGCCTTCACGTAATAGAACTCGTTCTTCAGCAAATGAATCATGTAATTCTTGTGTAGCATGACGAAAGGAAAGAACCATTTGGAGTACAATTCAGCGAATTTCTTCGCTTTCAGCTCTTCAACTATGTAGCCAACGGCTACCCTTCCTATATTCCCTACACCGGGTAAGCCTTCGATCATAATGGCGTTTCTAAGTTTCGGTTTGCTGAAAACCTTTATAACAGTCATAAAAACCCTCAAACGCAATTAAATTATTTGGATTAGTTTGTATTTATATATAAATAGTTTTTAAAGGTTTATATCGTACGACAACCTGGTTTGCCCCTGTAGTCTAGTTGGCCAAGGATACTGGCCTCTCGAGCCAGTGACCCGGGTTCAAAGGATGTTTGAAGCAGGTTTCACCTGCTTCTGTCTGAAGTTCCCGGCGGGGGCATTCTCTTTTTAATTCCCCTCCAAATTATTATTATGCTCTGGTTTGTTTTTTCGTTGCTGACGGCATTCCTAGAAGGAACGAAAGATGCGGTGAGCAAGAAGTCGTTAGAGGGGATAGATGAGTACATGGTGGCTTGGCTTCTGAAAGCGTTAACACTTCCTTTTGTTCTTCCTCTCCTTTTGTTCATCCCGATACCGGAGATAGGAATTGAGTTCGTTATAGCCGCTCTGACATCAGCAGTGATAAACAGCGTTGTCGCTGTTATGTACATGAAGGCGATAAAGATATCGCCGCTGTCGCTGACGCTTCCCATGCTCACTTTCACCCCTGTCTTCCTTCTTATAACGTCTCCCATGATGGTAGGGGAGTTCCCTTCCCTTATCGGTGTTTTGGGTATATTCCTCATAGTAACAGGAGCGTACATGCTGAACATAAAGGACGCCCGCAAGGGTTTGCTTGCCCCTATCAAATCGCTCGCTAGGCACAAGGGACCCGTGCTAATGCTGATAATCGCCTTTTTATGGTCGATAACGGCTAACATAGACAAGATAGCGATAAACCTATCGAGCGTGTTGTTCTGGCTGGTCATGTTTCATGTTATTACATCCATTATGCTATTCCCTTTGATGCTTATCAAATCGAAAAATAAGATAAGTAGCGTGAAGAGGAATATAAAAGTAGTTCCTCTACTCGGAATACTCCCTGCAACAAGGACTTTCTTCCAGTTAAGTGCGCTAACGCTAACTATCGTCCCGTACGTGATATCCATAAAGAGGATTTCGAGCATTTTCGGAGCGGTATACGGGCATTTCATTTTCAAGGAAAAGGACGTGGGCTACAGGTTAATTGGGGCATTCATAATGATAATCGGGGTTGTTCTCATAGCCTTTTTTTGATGGGTTCGCCCAGCTTTGCTCCTAAAACCCGTTCTGCTCCTAAAGTCTGAAAGTTGCTCCTATTTGGGAATAAGATTTGGGAATAAGTAAAGTATTTAAATACTATACTTAATAATATTAAATTGTAGTTGTTATAAAGGGGGTAACAACTATTATAAACCCCCTAATTATGTTTATGAAAATAATTACTTTTATAGATTTGGAGAATTTCCGTCATAGTTTATGGGAACATGACAAATTAAGAGAGCCTTATTATGATAAAATTCATAATGTTTGTGAACATGTAATAAAAGTACTCAACTGGGAAAAATATAATCCAAGACTAATAAGGACTTACATTTATACTGGAGAATATGCAAATACTTTAATAACAAAGATAAAATCTTTACAAGCTTATTATTCGGAGGATTGGCAACAAAAAAAATTAAAAGAATGTCTTGATATAGCAATTAAAAGAAGGAGTGCTCAACAAGGAGTTTTAAAATGGATTTCTCACTCGAATTTTATTGAAGTAAGGAAAACCCCACTGAAATTTGATTTATTCGGAAGTAAACCTATATATCAAAAAGGTATCGATGTTTTAGTGGCTACGGATTTGGTTTCTCATGCATATCAAGATAATTTTGATGTTGCCATTTTATGTTCTGGTGATTTAGATTTATTGGGGGCGATAAATTTAATAAAAAATTTAGGCAAAAAAATTATAGTTTTTTCACATAAAAAACAAGTAGCACCAGCAATAATTAAAGCAAGTGACCATTTTTGTGATATATCAAAATTGAAAAAAGAATCATTAGATTTATTTTCTGAAATGAGAAAGCCCAAACCTTTTGATAAAAAATCATGAGGGTATCACCCGAATGTGCCATTAGAAAACATCACCAGTTTGTACGACAAAATCTATATCATTTTTTCTTGATTCTCGGTCTATCCCAATACGGACTTTTACATTTAGGGCAGACCTTTGGCGGTTCTTTATTTCTCGGCAACCATTCGTGCTTACAGCGTTCACACCTATAACCCATCAAAGCGACCTTCTTAACCATACTTATTAGTAATATACATTTAGTATATAAAGATTTGTATAATACAATATATACATTTTATCACCGAAATCTATATATATACCTAATGTTAATATATAATTAGGTATATAAGTAAAGGTGATATGTTATGGATATGAGACAACAAAAAGGGCTTGAAATTGCCCGAAGGGGAAAGATAAAGGAGACACCGAAAGGTTGGATTGTTAATAGCCAGAGCGGTAAAGGTGCTTATCTGGTATACAGAGAGGGAAGGCAAACATTCTGCACCTGTCCCGATTGTGAAATGAGGGGAGTTAAATGCAAACATCAGTTTGCGGTAGACCAATTCGTTCAAAAAACGATAGACAGCGAAGGAAGAACGACAATAACGAAAGCGGTAAGGGTAACATACCCGCAGAATTGGAAGGCTTATAATACTTCCCAGACAAGCGAGATAAGTCTTTTTGACCGATTGTTAAAGGATTTGGTCGGGAATGCGAAAGAGCCGGATACGAGGATGCTTTACTCTCTCTTGTGGGAGACTGGCGGAAGGATAGGCGAGGTTTTATCGTTATTCCCAAGACATATCATATTCGATGATGAAGGTGCTTTGATTACGCTCTACGACAGGAAGACGAAGGTAACGAGAATCGTCAGGGTGGTCGAAATTTCCGCATCCTTGAGAGACTACATCCGAGACCCGAACCAAAAACTTTTCACGAAGAATTATCCTGCTTACAGAGAGCGTTTCAAAAAAGACTGCGAACGGGCTGGTATCGTCAAGAACGACTTGAGGTTTCATATATTTCGCCACACGAGGGCTTCCTACCTTTCCAACTTTCTCACGGAACAGCAGATTAAAAAGTATATGGGCTGGACACCCGACTCGAAGATGATGAGGGTCTATATCCATTTAGCTTCTGAGGATGTCAACTCGGCGATTTTGAAACTTCACCGCGAGAACGGGAGAATGGTTTCCTGCATATAATTACCAAATGGAATCCCAGAATATGCTCGATTTTTTTATCTATCTTCTTCAGAACTCCAGCGAACATCCCGAACGGAAGGAAAAACGAAAGCTGGAACAGATTGGACGAATAACATTCAACCTTCACGGACGAGAAATTCCTGAACATCCTCATAACCTCGCCTTTCGTGTACATCTTAAGTACGGGGCAACCGAACAGTTCAAGCAGAGCCGTCCCTATAGGGTTGTTTTCCTCGACTTTCTCTTTCAGTGCGTTGTATATGGTTATGTTGATCCGCAACATTCTGGATATGAACCTCGTTATGGATACCACGAAACCCTTCCACGACATCTTGTTGTAGAGTATGATAATGGCGATTCCCCCGTATTTGAGGACTCTCTGTATCTCCCTTATTCCCTTTTCCGTGCGTTGAATGTGGTGCAACACCCCGAAGGAATAGACGAGGGAGAATGCCAGACTCTTGAAGGGAAGATTCTCCGCATCTCCGCACACAATACTTCCTTTGATGCGTTTGAGCGATTCTTTGGAAAAATCCAGACCTATCACATCGTTGCCGTTACGGAGGTTCTGTGTGAGTTCTATCCCCTGCCCGCACCCGACATCGAGGATTTTCCCTTTCACATTAAATTTTTTGAGGGTATTCCAGATGTGGGGTTCGGTGATGTTGCGCCATTCTATTAGTTTGTCAATAGAGTCCCACTCGCCACCGCAAGGGTTCGCATCCCAGAACTTTTGAACTTCATTTTCCATACTATCCCGTCATAACATATTCCCCTAAATATTTATAATCAATAGCACTATCAGAATTATTAAATATATCAAAATGGCAAATATCACATAGATTCTCTCTTTCTTGATCATTTGATTTCCCTATTACCGAAACTATGTTTTTACATTAATTTTGTTCTTTAAATACTTTCTTTTTCAATCCTTGAACGACTTTAATAAGATTGTCTATCTTTTTGTTCTGTTCCCCTATCTTTTCATCTTGTTTTTTTTCGTTGTTCTCCAAAACCGTTATCCTATTCTCGTGCTTCGTTATCGTCCTTCCGTTACCCATCAGAAAAACACCTTCAGAATTATCACCGCACCGATGAAGTAAATAATCAGCAGCATCCAGAAAGGCATCACCAAGTCGCCGAATATCTGGACATTAGTTCTCAATATCGAAATCAGGTTCTCGCTCCCCCCTGCGGGTATGTAACCTATTATATCCCAAGCCGACTGCAACGGCTCTATCTTTATGTCGTAGTAGTTCATGCAGTCTATCCCCTCCAAAGAGGAACACCATTATGAATGCGAAGGCAGCCGCAGCCAAGTCATCCAGCCAAAGGGATGAAATCTGGAATCAAATCAATAGGCAAGACTGCGTAAACTCCTACGATTATCAAGGCAATTATGAAACTGAATATCCTCCCCATCATACACCCCCAAACATCAGCCACATGCTTGGATAATAAGTATACGTATTGAGGTTTTATAAATGTTTTAGTATGATTCCGCTCCCAATCCCCAATTCTAAAGGGTATTCAAATTTCTATGGTTTTTCTCTGCGAGCTATTATGTTTGCAATAACAATAACACCAACAACTAAAATCACAACCATTACAATCCAAAAAGTTGCATCAAAATCAGCCATAGGGTAGAAGTTAATAATATACAATACAAATAATAGCAAAGCGATTATTCCAGCATAGGCAAACCTATCATGTTTTGGTATCTCTTTAAGTGTTTCCTTACTTGGTTCAAGAGATAAGTCGGGGGATTTTTTATCATCCTCTGAAACCATAGTAGAACGCTGCCAAACCAATTATAATTGCTATCACTCCGAGTGGAATCTGGTTGTTGAATATCGAGAACAAACCATACAAGAATATTATCCCCCCGACGAATCCATAAGCAGTTCTTAATATATGTTCCATAGGTTCTTTTTGTTTTTTGGCTTTTAAATGTTGACATTCATAACAATTTTCTTTCATAATTTCATCTCATTTGCTTCCGAAAACAGCTTCCTGCTCCTAATGTCCCTTGAAATCGTGAGTTTAGGAGCAAAGCTGGTTCGCCCATAATATATTTAAATACCCTAAACAATACAATAACATTCTGATAGTTTTCGAATTTTGTGATCATTATGGGTGAGAAAAAAATAGAGAATTTGAAGACAGGTACGACAACAGTAGGCTTGATGGGAAAGAATTTCGTAGTGCTGGCCGCGGAGAGGAAGGCAACGATGGGCTACTTGGTCGCGAGCAAACACACGAAGAAGATCATAGAACTTGACAAACACGCTGGCATGACAATAGCGGGGAATGTTGGTGATGCCCAGGCATTGGAGAGATACATAAAGGCGGAAATGAAACTCTACGAGCTCGAGGAGGCCAGGAAAATCCCGATAAAGGCGATTGCCACCCTAGTATCGAACATCCTCTATGCGAGGAGTTATTTCCCTTACTATGTTCAATTGCTCATAGGAGGGCACGACAGCAAACCAAAACTTTTCTCTTTCGATCCGACTGGCTCGGTGGTTGAGGAGAAGGATTACTTTTCAACGGGTTCGGGCTCTGTGATGGCGTTAGGGGTTTTGGAAGACAAGTACAAGAAAGATATTGATTTGGAGGGAGCGAAAAAGCTCGCTGTTAGAGCGGTTAAAGCGGCGATAGAGAGGGATATAGCTTCTGGAGGAAGCGGGATTGACCTTGCCGTGATAACACCGAAAGGAATTACAATGGTCTCGGAAGAGCAAGTAAAGAACCTCATGAAGTAATTACAAATCTTTAGTTTTAAAGAGCATGGAGATTTTAATGAGCGATATTCTGAAGGAACTACAGAAAAATTTACCGAAGGATGCGAAGATAACAGAAGTTAAATTCGAAGGACCTGAGATCGTTCTTTACACAAAGAACCCGGAGTTCTTCAGGAATCACGAAAGGGTTATAAAGGAGATGGTATCCAACCTGAAGAAAAGGATAGAGGTTAGACCAGACCTGACGATAACGAAGGACATGGAGAAGACCAAGAAGAAGATAAAGGAGATCGTCCCCAAGGAAGCTGGGATACGGGAGATATATTTCGAGCCGGAACTGGGGAAAGTCGTAATAGAGTCCCAGAAACCTGGGATGGTCATAGGAAAGGGAGGGGAGACCTATAAGAAAATAAAGAACGAGACCTCATGGCTCCCGAAGATCGAGCGTGCGCCTGCTATCGAGAGCCCGATAGTTCGGGCGGTTCGAAACCTCCTTCACACGGAAATAGATTACCGAAAGAAATTCCTTAATTCTATAGGGCAGAAGATAAACGCCCCCAAGAAGGAGATAGGGGAGCGATGGATCCGCCTCTCATGTTTGGGTGGATTCAGGGAGGTCGGGAGGTCTGCAATGCTCGTTGAAACACCAGAATCTAACGTTCTCCTTGACTGCGGGGTGAACGTCGCTTCGGACACGTTCCCTTATCTGGATGTTCCCGAATTCGACATCGAAAAACTCGATGCTGTTATTCTCTCGCATCCCCACCTGGATCACTGCGGGTACATCCCCTGGCTTTACGAAAACGGTTACAAGGGACCTCTTTATTGCACGGCTCCCACACGGGATTTGATGGTCCTGCTCTGTCTTGATTACGTTGATATCTGCCACAGGGAAGGGAAGGAAGTTCCCTACATGAAGAGATCTGTGGAAAAGGTGGTGAAGCATACGATAGCTCTCGAATACGGGGAAGTTTCAGACCTGACAACAGATATAAGGCTTACCCTCCAGCAGGCAGGACATTTGCTAGGGTCTGCCTTGATTCACCTACACATAGGTGAAGGGTTACACAACATTTTATATTCAGGAGACATGTTATTCGGACCCTCAAGGCTTTTCGAACCGGCCTTCACGAATTTCACAAGGGTCGAAACCCTTATACTCGAATCCACATACGGAGGGGCGAACGACATAAAACCCTCCAGAAAGGATGCGGAAGCGAAACTCATGGAAATTATAAACGACACCGTGAAAAGGAAGGGGAAGATTTTAATCCCCTCATTCGCAGTTGGAAGAGCTCAAGAAATCATGGCGATTCTGGGTTCGAACGGTTTCGATCACCCTGTTTACATGGAGGGCATGTTGTGGGACGCAACGGCGATACACACCGCTTACCCGGAATATCTTTCCAGGTACCTGCAGAAACAGATATTCCACTACGGGAAGAACCCCTTCCTTTCTGACATGTTCAAGAGGATTACGGTCAAAAAGGAAAGGGACGAGGTCGTAGGTTCAAGCGAACCTTCCGTTGTTATCGCCACATCGGGCATGCTCGTGGGAGGACCAGCACTCGAATATCTAAAGGCGTTTGCCCCGGACAAGAAAAATACCCTCCTCTTCGTGGGTTATCAGGCAGAGGGCTCGCTAGGAAGGAGAATTCAGAAGGGTTGGAGGGAGATTCCAATAACAGGGGAAAACGGAAAGACGAAACCCCTAAATATGGAGATGGGTATTGAGACCGTGGAAGGAGGTTTGTCAGGCCATTCGGACCGAAAACAACTGACGGGTTTCGTGCACAGGCTTTCGAGCAGGCCCGAGAGGGTGATCTGCAACCACGGGGACGGATACACAACTGTGGAACTCGCTAGGGATATTCACAAGTATTACAAGGTTGAAACTATTGCCCCAAAGAACTTGGATGTCGTGAGGCTTAAATAAAAACAGCACTAAAACAAAACAGAAAGGGATAAGGATTTACTTCTGCACTTTCGCGTGTTCAGGAGCCAGAATCAACCAATCTTGTTCGACCCCCACGATTTCTCCGTTCTGCGCGAGAACTGTTCTCTTCAATTTCTCCACGGCCCTTTTCAGTTCTCCTATATCCTTTTCCTTAAGGGATTTTATCCTGAGGAAAACGAGCGATCCTTCCCTGACGGATTTCAACACCCTGTCGGTATCAGCAAAGTCCTCAAGTTTTTCTATCGCTATCCCTATCTTCCCTGGTGCCATTGATTCAGAAACTCCTACTTCGACATATTCCTCCGTTGGGATTCCTTCCTCGTATTCCACATCCCTCGTCATGCTTCTCCTAAGTCTTCCGAACACCATATCAACCCCTCCTAAACATTAAACGGTTGAGCAAGTTGTTAATATAATGATGAAAAGACTTAAAAAGTTTAGTTATTTTTCTATTTGTTCAATTCCTCGAGTTTTGAAACAACATCCCATATCTTCGTTCGAGCGTAAAGAGAAATATTCGGGTCGTTCGAGGCCTCGTCAAGCACGCTTATAACTGTTGAGATCTTAACATTATCACTTTCCTTATCTTCCTTCAGCTCCTTTATGGAATCCTCTATCGAATTCTTCACATTTCTGGGGACTCCCCTATCATTCATGATATCGTCCAACAATTCAAGCGCTTTCTCGATCTTACCCATCCTCTCACCCTGCTTTAGGCTGCGATTTAGTCAGCTTCGATCTCAATCCCTCGATTTTTTCCTTGAGTTTTAACTCTTGTTTTTCGATAGTCTTCATCCTCAGGTTAATCACGTTCTCCCTTTCCTCGAGTTCTTTCCTCACATCTTTTGTGTCCGTTTTTATCAGGATGGGACCCGATACCTTGAAGACGGATTTCTCGTTAGTTTTCTTTATTTCCTCCAATGCTTTTTTTATTTCGTTCATTTCTAGGATCAGAGCATTTTTTTGCGTGAGTATCGTTTGTATCTGCTGCTGATAAATTTGGGCTTGATTCAAAAGTTGCTCGGTTTCCTTATTCATTCACTCACCTCGCGATAACCCTTTTCGTAACAGTCGGCCTTTTCTTCTCAAGTATCCTGTAGCCGCAATAAGGGCATATTATCTTCTTCGCTTTCTGGAGGTCAACATCTATATCCTTCCCGCAGTCCAGACATTTGTAACCGTAAGCTTTCTTTTCCGCCATGACATCAACCTCAACTCGTTCCAGGTTCGTACGCCTTCCCTGCAATTTTAAGTCCGCATTTTCGACAAGTCCATATCCCTGAAGCTAATCTTTTCATTCCAGGTCTCAGGCAGTGAGGGCATACGTGTTTCTTTCTCTGTATTTTTTCTATTTCTATAATCCGTTTTTTCACTCCCTTTCCATACCTCGCTCCAAACCTTCCGCTCGGACCGACCTTTTTTGTCCTTGGCATTCGAACCACGGTTTTAATTTTGAATGTTCTACTTTTAAACTTATAAGTTTTTCTTGATCAGTTCCCTTATCTCTTTTCCCCTCTTTACCGAAAATTCCAAAGCCTCCTGTACGTTTTCAGAGGACAGAAAACCAATACCACCTTTTTGAACGGCGCACACATTCCCGTTGGATTTCGTGGTTATCGTTAGTCGGGACTCCATCGCTTCTTCCTCCTCAAGACCTGGATCCACCATGAGTTTCCCGCCCATAAAACCTAGGGTTACGGGAACCGGAACATCATTGACGGGGAGGGCCTTACCTTTCTTCTCATAAACCACTTTATCCTTCTCGTATTTCGGTATCTTTGTGTTCAGCAAAGCGGTTATGGCAGCGATACCAGAGGCGTCTATCAAGTTTCCGTCATGGGTCAGAGGTTGTATGTCGATGAAAATCATCCACACCTTTTCTCCCTTTTTTATGCAGAGTTTTTCGGTATCTATACACTTTGATTCACGTATACCCCTGTCCACTATCCTTGCGAGTTCTATCGCCTTCTCCCTGGGAGGTCCTAGCTCGAATTCGGGAGAAGCTATAGGAGAGAATTCAGCATTCACTATCAAAACCCCTTCATTCGGCGTGTCCGGGAATGGTTCCCCTACGTTCATTTTTACCCCCACTATGACTTTCGTATCTCCTATCTTAACTCTTGCAGAACCCTCTGCGTTTTCTATTGGACTTTTCTCTATCTCAACCCTTCTGGCTTCATCCAGTTTCCTTCCGTCAAGCCTCATTCCTTTCGACAAGTGATTGAGTATGTACTGATTTTGGAAGTTCATTCAAATCCCTCCTTTGACCATTTTTCGAGCAATGCCTTCCTTTGATGTTTGTAAAGATCTTCACAACCCTTCACAGCGAGGTCTACTATTTTTTTCATATCTTCCTTAGAGACGTCACCATCCATTTGCAGGAGGGTGAACTTCTTCTCCCTCGGCATGTACGCCAGTGGAATATCGCATTCCGTGACCTCCTCCTCGTCTCCTGCGAGGTCGAGAACGTATTCCTTCCCTATCTTTCCCGCCGCTACGGAAACCACAAGATCCCGCATTTGTATACCCGCATCTGCAAGGGCTAGACTCGCTGCGTTTATACCCGCTGTCCTCGTCCCCGCATTCGCTTGTAAGATAACGATATACAGGTCTATGGTCGTTCGCGGGAAATCCGTGAGGAACAAAGCGGGTTCCAAGGATTCCCTTGTTACTTTCGAGATCTCAACACTCCTCCTTGAAGGACCAGGTCGGACCCTTTCATTTGTTGAAAACGGAGCCATCGTGTAATTACATTGCAATATCGCTCTATCGCTCTCCCGCCTGTGTCTCGGGTTCAACTCCCTGGGTCCGTAAACAGCGGCAATAGCGATCGTTTTCCCTATGCTTACCATTGCGGAGCCATCAGCCTGTTTTAAAACGCCTACTTTCATTTTAACAGGTCTCAACTCATCCACCTTTCTATTATCATCTCTTTTCATAATTTCCCTCCTCCACCGAGCAGCTTTCCGATATGGTCCGTCAGGCCAGATATCTGTGAGTTTTCCTGTATCTCCATTATCGCTTTCGCTGCGAGGTTCTCTTTCTCTCCCTGTACCCATATCACTCCGTTCTGCCCTACCGAAATCCTGCAGTCGGTTTTGTTCTTTATCATGTTTATCATCGAACCCTGCTTCCCGATAACCCTCGGAACCTTCACGGGTGAGACCCTGACGATTCTTCCGTTCTCGAACTTCCTTGTATTAGGATCCTTCATGGAAATCCTTATGTCCTTCATTGGAGTAACTTCTGAAACCTTCGCGTATATCATGTTTCCTATCCCGTATATTTTCGAGAGGTCTGTTTTGGCAGGGTCTATGAAACCCCTAACTCCCGCTAGCGGGAGATACGCTTTGTACGGGGTGTTTATATCCACAATCCAGCCGGAATGTTGGATCTCTTCCACAGTTCCGATAACCATATCCTCCACTTCCGGCATGTATTTTCCTGAAAGAGGGATAACCTCTATAACCCTTCCTTTGTAATACACTACTCCTACCCTCTTGGAATATATCGAACTCCCTTCGCGTAGACAGTTTCTCCCGGGTAGGTAATCCATTGATTCTATTATCTTGTCCCCGGGTAAAACAACTTTCCTTTCCTTCTCCTTTCCTTCACTTTCCTTTTCTTTCACAACCTTTTCCATACAATCACCATATTCCTATATTTTATGTTCCTTTACGATTTTAACCTCCACATTCCCGGAGGTTAACTTGTTCAGTCTATCATAAATATCCCCCTGTATGCCAGCGGGGATTTCAATCAGCGCTATCCATGCAGACGACGTCCACTCCTCCTTCTTGACCTCGGTTATTTCCCTTACGATTGAACTCGCCTTGCCGGCGTATTCTATAGGGACGCGTATCGCAACTTCGATCCTTTCGAGCGAGATCGGAAGAACCTCTTGTATTTTTTCAAGAACGTTCTTAACCTGCTCTTTTGCGGGCTTGAAAGGATCAATAAGGACGTGAGCTTCAGCCATAGCGTTGAGAATCCTGGTGACAGGGTGGGGAAGTTTCGTTTTAGGATCGACCCCCTGTCTTGCTATTATGTTCGCTATCTCCTTCTTTTTCTCCTCTATGAATCTGTTTCTCTGCTCTTGGGTTAGCTGTATTTCCCCTTCCCTTATTATCCTCTTAGCGATTTCGAAAACGTCTGTCGTCCCGAACGCCTTCTGAAGGTCTTCGGAGGAATGTCTTTCACCTTTTTTCGAATCCTTGAATATTTCCGATACCGCCAGTATATCCTCCACATTCCCTCCTTCCCCTTTCTTGAATTCCAACGCTTTGTCGGGATCGACCATTATCTCAAAATCCATCCCCGCTTTCGAAATCCTTGCTATAACTGCATCCTCAACAGAAACCATGATATCACTCCTTCCGCCTGAGCGCCGAGAATTCGGACTATTCTTTTTCGAAGCTGCTAATCTCGCTTCCAGAAATCTTTTTGAATTCCTTCTCTTTTATCAATGCGATTTCCATGCTCTCTTTCGTTACGCCTTTCTCTCCTGCCTTCAGGGCCTTGATTAGAAGTTTAAGACCATCCTTCATGGGCATGTTATCTTTGAATCTGGTTTTCAAGACCTTCTTCGCCTTATCTGCACCTCTTCCTATCGCTTGCGCTTTCCATTCGAGCATGGTTCCTGAGGGGTCTGTTTCGTAAAGGCTTGCTCCTGCTTCATCAACCCCTGCAATAAGCAAACCCACTCCGAATGGCCTGAGACCGGCGTATTGTGTTGCCATGTGTTTGTGATTCGCTAAATACTTCGCCAAGCTCTGAACAGATATGGATTCTCCGTATGTTATCCTGTTTATTTGCGCTTTAACCCTCGCGGACTCAACCAAATCCCTCGCGTCCGCCAGGATGCCAGAACCAACCAGCCCTATGTGATTATCCACCTCGAATATCTTTTTGTACTTTTCGCTAACGCTTAAGGGAGCTGAAGATTTCGTAGCCCCTAGAATCACTCCGTTTTTCACTACTACACCAATCGCCGTCGTTCCCCTTTTCACGGCCTGCCTTGCGTATTCAACCTGCAAGAGCCTGCCATCAGGGGAAAATACAACTATAGTCCTATCATAAGCCATGTAATTCGGCGGTATAGGTTGCATATCAAACCTCCTAAGTTAAACATGAATTTCGAAGAACGACTTTAAACATAAATCCAAGTCGTCGACCTTCAAACACCCAGCCTGGGTTTAATATGATTATTGACTTTTATATATAAATAATTTCCTTATAAATGTTATTTCGAAATTCGGAATTCTTTATAAATACTTAAATCATTTTAAATTCGGGTGAATAACATGAAAAAGGTTCTAATTCCTCTGGCTGAGGGTTTCGATGAAATAGAAGCATTAGCAACGGCGGATGTTTTGAGGAGAGCGGATATGGAGGTTGTGCTCGCCGGCTTGCCGGGAACTATCGTTAAGGGGAGGTCAGGAATAAAGGTCATAGCGGATGCGAAAATAGAGGACGTGGATCACAAGGATTTCGACTGCCTGGTTCTTCCTGGAGGGGATCCTGGTTACGTGAACCTCAGTAGATCGAAAAAGGTCTTCGATATAATAAACGACTTTAATGATAAGGAGAAGACTATCGCGGCGATATGCGCTGCCCCTAGCATACTTGGTAAAATGGGGATACTGGACAACAAGAGAGCAACGATTTACCCAGGAATGGAGAAGGAGATCCCGAGACCGAGACCAGGGAAGGTCGTGGTTGACGGCCACGTAATAACATCGGAAGGTCCCGGGACAGCGATGGATTTCGCCCTGGAGATAGTCAAAAACCTCTTGGGGAAGGACCAAGCGAACGAGGTTAAGAAAATATTGGTTTACCGGTGACTGATTTCTTTATATTTTTTATTTTAAACCAAATCAAATAATACATAGTAGACTGACGCAGATTCTATCTGCATCCTTCGAAACTTGGGCCTGTAGCTCAACGGATAGAGCGACCGGCTTCGGACACAGAAACCTCCAGCGGGTTTCTGTACTTCCAGCAACCTGGAGGAAACCGGTAGGTTGGGGGTTCGAATCCTCCCAGGCTCATATGAGATACAAGAAGATCGGGAATTCGTACGTGATACGGCTCGAAAAAGGAGAGAAGGTGATAGAAAA
>CAYFVC010000033.1:0-12492 GCA_964346665.1 uncultured archaeon | reverse complement strand
TGGCTGCACGACATAGGGAAGGCGAAGAACGAGGAAGTCCATGGAGATATAGGGGCGATGATGGCGAAGCCGTTTTTGGAAAGGTTGGGTTTCGAAGTAGATTTCATAGAGAAAGTATGTCACGCGATAGAATGCCACGATTCAGCGAGTGTCCACAAGGCGAAGACGATCGAAGCGAAAGTGATTTTCGACGCGGACAAGATTCAGGCGATCGGGCCGTTCGGTTTCGCTCGCGAATTCTCACATTACACGGTCTTCAAGGGGAAAAAACCGAGGGAAGCTTTCGAAATAGTCAAGAAAAAGGAGATAAACAGGTTTAAAAACGAACTGCAAACGGAGACCGCGAAAGCCCTCGCTTCAAAACCTTTCGAACTTATGTTGGAATTCTACAAACTATATGAAAAATGGGACAAGGGTAATATTTACTAGCAAATCTTCTTCCCTGCACTTTCCATTAGTTCTTTTCTGACCAGAACAGGTTTTCTGTAGCGTACCGCGATCGCAATACCATCGCTCGGTCTGGAGTCCAGATTCAGGATTTTGTTTCCCTGCCGGAGAAAGAGTCTTGCGTAATAGGTCGAATTTTCCAGTTTCTCTATTCTGACCATAAGGACTTCCATACCGGAGAGGTCGAAAACGTCCTTAATCAAATCATGCGTTAAGGGACGGGGTCCTGATACGTTCTCCAAACCCAGGCTTATAGACCAAATCTGCTCCGGGGTTGTTGACATTATGAGCGCTTCACATCCTGAAATGAGATATATGTTGTTTTCATCAACCCAGACGTAGGTGTTCACGTAGTCCTCAGTTGATAGAACCTTACTGGTGATCAGTGCTATATCCCCCGTGAAAGTGGTCTGATAAAAAAAGACAACAATAATAACTACAAGGATGGAAAGGAGAACGTAATTAATAGTTTTCAATCTCATATTTTAACAAGGAAAAGAATAAATAAAAGGTTAATATCAAAGTTTTTTTCTAATTGATTCCCTTAGTTCATTCAATACAGAAGTTGGTGTTTTGAATTCTTTCTCATAAGGCGAATAGTTATCCCTCCATCTTTTGTCAGTGAATTCGATCCCCCTGAATGTTCTTTTCTCTTTATACCTCGGGATAACGTGTATATGAAGGTGGGCAACGACATTGCCTAGCGATGCGTAGTTGAACAGATCCGGTTTGAAAAGCTCGTTTAAAGCGTTTCTCAGTTTCTTCGTTATTTCGAAAAGTTCACTCATTTCCTCCTCTGTTATGTCGAACAAATCGATCACGTGTCGGTTCAGTTTGACCATACACCTACCCAAGTAACACTGGTTCTTGTGTATCAGGATTGTCCAGTATTTGTATTTCTTGATTATCAACTCCTCGTTATCCTGACACAAAAAACATTCCATGATATTTTAAAGCAGAAAACGAATTATAAATATTCTTGGGGTGGTTCGAACGAATTTCGTAGATCTTGAATACGTTCCTTCGAAAGACGACGTAGTCGCGGAGTTTTACGTGGAGCCGAATAAAATTTCCTTCGAAAAGACGTGTAATCACATCGCTGGGGAGAGTTCGATAGGGACCTGGACAGAAGTCAAGACCATGAAACCGAGGATTTGGAGGGAACTGCGACCGAAGGTTTTCTCTATCCGAAAAAAGGAGAAGATCGTTAGGATTTCGTATCCCCTTGAACTTTTCGAGCTCGGGAGCGTCCCGCAGTTGATGAGCTCTATCGGTGGGAACATATTCGGGATGAAGGCCGTTCGAAACCTCCGCTTGCTCGATATACGCCTGCCCGAGAAATACATCAAATCATTCGAAGGCCCGAAGTTCGGAATTCCCGGGGTGAGGAGGAGGATTCACATTCGAAAACGCCCTCTGCTTGGGACGATCGTAAAACCAAAGCTCGGGCTCGACGAAAAAGAACACGCGAATTCCGCTTATCAATCATGGGTCGGAGGAATCGATCTTGTCAAGGATGACGAGAATCTCACGAACATGGGTTTCAACCGTTTCGAGAAACGGGTTAAGGAAACCCTGAAGATGAGGGACAAAGCTGAAAAGGAAACAGGGGAAGGGAAGTTTTACCTACCGAATGTCACTAGCGAGACGCATGAGATGCTGAAGCGAGCGAACTTTGTTCGAAAAAACGGAGGGGATTACATGATGGTTGATATAGTTTCAGTTGGATGGTCAGGATTACAAACCCTCCGCGAGTTCAATGATGATTTTAATCTTATAATACACGCCCACAGAGCAGGGCACGCGGCGTTCACGAAGAATCCTAAGCATGGAATTTCTATGTTGGTGGTCGCGAAGCTAGCAAGGTTAATCGGGGTTGACCAGATACACATAGGAACCGCGAAAGTAGGGAAGATGGATGATGAGCAAACTATAGAAATTGAAGATGAGATCGAAAGTAAATTCATAACCGAACTCAAGGGTGGTCATTCCCTTGAGCAGTTCTGGTTCCACATAAAACCCGTTTTCGCTGTCGCTTCCGGCGGTCTCCACCCAGGGAGCATTCCGAAACTTTTGGAAAAGATGGGCACGAATATTATCATCCAGGCTGGTGGCGGGATACATGGGCATCCGGGAGGGAGCGAAGCTGGAGCGATAGCCATGAGGCAATCGCTTGAGGCAGTTATGAGGGGAATTCCCTTGGAAGATTACGCTAAAAAGCGAAAAGAGCTCTCACAAGCAATAAAAAAGTGGGGAGTCAAATAATATACAGGTTTCAATATGTTTTTGCGGGCGAAGTTTCTCCAACTCGAAGCTGAAAAACCCATAATTATTCTTAACAGCGACGATGCCGAAGAATTGGGAGTGAAACCGCTGGAAAGGGTTGAACTGGTTTTTAAGAAAAAAAAGCTCATAGCAATCACCAATGTCGGGAGAAAGATCGTAAGAGAGGGGGAAATAGGACTCTATGAGGAGATACAGGAATCTCTCAACGTGAAGCCTAATGAGAAGATACAGGTGGAAACAGCGAATCCCCCGAAAGCCCTGGCCTTCATACAAAAGAAACTCGCCGGGCGGACGTTGAAACCAAAGGAGATATACACCATCGTGAAGGATACGGTTGATCATAATTTATCGGACATAGAGTTAACAGCCTTCGTGACAGCGCTCTACAACAGGGGTATGACAATGGGCGAGATAGCGAGCCTGTCCGAATCCATGGCGAAAACGGGCAGAATTCTCAAACTTCGAACAAAGGAGGTATACGACAAACATTCGATAGGCGGTTGCCCTGGGGACAAGACCTCGATTCTTGTTGTCCCCATCGTGGCTGCGGCTGGCTTGACCATTCCCAAAACCTCTTCCCGGGCGATAACCTCTCCTGCAGGGAGCGCTGACAGGTTTGAATGCATCGCCCCTGTGGAACTGACGTTAGAAGAAGTCAGGAGGGTCGTGAACAAAACGAACGGTTGTTTGGTGTGGGGAGGTTCGGTTGACCTCGCTCCCGCGGACGATATATTCATACAGGTCGAATACCCTCTCTCGATAGACCCCTTCCTTCTACCTTCTGTAATGTCAAAGAAAAAGGCGGTGAACGCGAAATATGTCGTGATAGATATGCCTACGGGAAGCGAGACAAAGGTCAGGACGAATGAGGAATTCGAGAATCTAGCGAACGAGTTCATACAACTGGGGAGAAAACTCGGGATAAAGGTCAGCTGTGTTTCCACTTTTGCAGAGCAGCCGACAGGGCACTCGGTTGGCCCGCTTATGGAGGCGAGGGAGGCCCTGAGCACGTTGGTAAAGGGGAATGGACCGGAAGATTTTGTTGATAAGGTCACGACCGTCGCGGGCGTTCTCCTTGAGTTCGGAGGGGTGAAAAACGGGAAGAAATCCGCACTTGAGCTTTTGAAATCTAAGAAGGCTTACAAAAAAATGAGGGAGATAATAGAGGCCCAGGGAGGAAATCCTGATGTTAAGCCTGAGGATATGTGCCCTGGAGAAAAGATCGCGGAGTTCAAATCGAACAAACCCGGAAAAGTTCTCTGGATAAGCAACAAGTGCGTTGATATGATAGCAAGGGAGGCAGGCGCTCCCAGGGACAAGGGAGCGGGAATTTATTTCAGAAAAAAGCTCGGAGACAAAGTTAAGAAAGGAGAAACCCTTTTCGAAATATATTCGGAAAAAAACAACAAGTTCAACCGCGCCATCGAACTTGTTCACAAACTCGATATAATGGAGATAGGAAAGGAAAGAGAAATGATGCTCGAGAAATTCCCGGCGGTTGAGGAGGAGGAAAGATATTTCATCCTCGAGAGATAGATTTTCCAATTTTCATATAAACATACTAGTACATTTATATAAAAAATTGGGGGATTTTTGAGCGAATTAGAGAAACTGTTAACGATCCCGGAAAGGGAGGAAATCAAAAATCGAAAATTTTTATAGTATGTAAGTATAGATTTAATGATGAAAATTTTATTAATAATCCTTGATGGCGGAGGAGACGTAGGGAAGAGAACGCCATACGAAATTGCGAACAAACCGAACATTGACTCTCTCGCAAAGAACGGAATGTGCGGATTGCTGGATATAGGATACAAGGGAACGCCACAATCCGACTTTGGTTATCTGAACATACTCGGGTTTTATTCTGGTGATTTGTACCCGGGCAGAGGTTATCTGGAGGCGCTAGGACTGGGAATGGAGGACATAGGAGAGAACGACGTTTGCATCCGAGGTAATTTCGCTACGCTTGCGGAAAATGGGAACATCCTTGACCGTAGGGCAGGCAGGGATGAGACAGGACTGGAAGAGCTGACCGAGAGGCTGGACGGTATGGAGATAGATGGTGTTCACTTCTCCCTCAGGAAGTCAGCAGGTCACAGGGTCGTGATAGTTCTCAAGGCCCTTGATGATAAGGTGAAGCTTTCCGACCAAGTGATTTCGAATGATCCGGAGAAGACCGGCGTGCCCGTCATGCAGATAAAATCGAGAATTAGCGAAGGGAAGTTAACCGCTAGCGTTCTGAACAAATTCGTTTCAAAAACGAACAAAATGCTTTCACAAGAACGGGTAAACAAGGAAAGGAAGCTACCAGCGAACGTTCTGCTTCTTCGGGGTTTCGGAAGGAAAAAAACGATCGAAACCTTCCAAAAGAAGTACGGGATGAGTTCATGCTGTATTGCAGGCATACCGATAGTGAAGGGAGTCGCCTCTTTTCTCGGGATGGACATAATAACTGTTCACGGAGCGACAGGATACCCGAATACGAATCTCGACGGGAAGTTCCGGGAAACCTCGGAATCCCTCCAAAAATATGATTTTGTCTGGCTCCACGTGAACGGGACGGATATACTTTCCCACGATAAAAAACGAGAGGAAAAAGCGAAATTCATAGAGAAGATCGACAAAAAACTTGGGGAGATCCTTAAAAACATCGAAGTGAAAGAACTCGTTGTGATAATAACTTCGGACCACAGGACAGCGAGTGATCCTTCCTATCCCTATTACAGGCACACAAAAGACCCGAACCCGATCCTGATTTCAGGGAAAGGAATAAAACCGGACAGGATCGAGAAATTCGATGAAAAGTCGTGCGCTGGAGGATTTTTCATAAAGGGAAACGGACTGCTTCCTTTCATTCTGAAACAAATTAAATAAGTGTTCAGTTAATTATTAAACATGGAGAAATCCGAAATCACCTCGCTTGACCTTAGATTCCTCGTAAAGGAGCTCGAGAATTCGCTAGTTAATGGAATTATAAGAAAAATCTACCAGTACGAATACACCCTGGAAAAGAAAAGAACACATCAGTTCCTCCTAGAGATATTCGTCCCTAACAAGGGTAACCAGTGGCTTTACGTTGACAGGAACAAGATGTTCGTAACGAAATACAAAAAACCCTCCCCCGTGAAACCCCCTGATTTTTGTCTTTTCCTTAGAAAACATATGAACAACTCGAAAGTTGTCGATGTCCGGCAGCACGAATTCGACAGGGTCGTTGAAATACGCACGGACAGCAACATACTGATCATCGAGCTCTTCTCAGACGGGAACCTCATACTCTGCGATAACGATCGAAACATAATAATGCCATTATACGTACAGAAATGGAAGGATCGCGACCTCAAGCCGAAAATTCCGTACGCTTATCCTCCCGCGAAGATAAATCCTTTCGCCGTGAATTTCGATTATTTCAGGGAATTTCTAGCGAAATTTGACAAGAAGATAATAGCAGTCCTAGCGGCAGGGTTCGGTTTCGGCCCGACTTATGCGAAGGAGATATGTTTGCTTGCGAAAGTTGATGAAGACACACCCTCGGACAGGGTAGGAACGAACCTCTCGGTTTATCTCCTCAACACGATCAAGGGCCTTGATAACCTCTCTGTCCAGCCAACGGTTTACGATGATTTCGTTTCACCGTTCCTTCCGAAAAGCATGAAGGACAAAACGATAAAAAAACATACTGAAAGTTTCTCGGAGGCGCTTGACGAGTTCTTCTCGGAACAACAGATAAAGATCGCGGAGGAATTCGAGGAGAAAGCAAAGGAAGAACATAAGGAAAAGGTAGAGAGAATCCTTGAAATCCAGGAGGAGGCGATGGAGAAGTGGACGGAAAAAAGGGAGGAGAAGCGAACGAAGGCGGATATCATTTATTCCCATTACGGTACGGTAGAAGGTGTTTTGGATGGGATAAACCGGGCGAAATCTTCCGGGTTGAGTTGGGAGGAGATAAAGTCCAGAATAAAATCGGAGAACACGCCGGAAGCCGAGGCGATAAAGGAGATAAGGGAACACGAAGGGAAAGTGGTGGTTGAACTTGAGGGTGAGGAGATAGAGCTTGATTTCAGGAAATCTGTTGAAGAGAATGCGGAGGATTATTACGAGGGATCTAAGCACGCGAGGAAGAAGGTAGCGGGCGTTTACGGGGCGATGGAGGAGACGAAAAAACGAATGGAGGAGGAATCTGAGATTGAAACCATCGAAAAACCGATCAAGGTCGAAAAGAAAAGGAAGAAATGGTTTGAGAAGTTCAGGTGGTTCAAATCAAGCGATGAGTTCCTTGTGGTCGGAGGTAAGGACGCGACTTCGAACGAGGTTCTGGTCAGGAAACATGCGGAATCGAATGATCTGGTTTTCCATTCGGACATCCAGGGTTCGCCATTCGTGATCGTGAAGTCAGAGGATTCTGAAGTATCGGACTACGCTAAGAAGGAAGCCGCTGAATTCACCGCTGCTTATTCAAAGGCATGGGGTTCGGGGTTAGCAACGGTGGATGTCTACGCCGTCCGGCCTGATCAGGTTTCCAAACAACCGCCCACAGGAGAATACCTTCCGAAAGGAAGTTTCATGGTATACGGGCAAAGGGAGTGGTTCAGGGATGTTGAACTTAAGGTGGCGATCGGCGTAAGAATAGACAGGGAGAACGAGGAAATCGAGGTGATTGCAGGGCCTGTAATGCCCATCCGTAAACAAACGAATTACTTCGTTACAATAAAGCCAGGCGAAATCGAGGGATCGAACCTTGCCAGGAAGATAAAGAACAAAATCCTAATAAAATCCACACCCGAGGACAAGGTATGGATAGAGAAGGTCCCGCTCGATGAATTCCAGAACTTCATCCCAGGAGGAAAAGGGGAGATAATTGAATACGGGGTCTAACTACAGCAAATTCTGTACATAAAGCTTAAATAATTTCGTGTACAAAATTTATGAAAATAGGTTGATAATATGACGATGGACTATGGAAAATTGGGAAGGGAAATTGCGCAGAAAGGATCGTGTCTATTTGGCAATATATATGCTTTATCTGGGCAGATGAGCAGAAATCAAACTATGGAGATGATACGTTCATATATCAGTGAAGTTCAAGATAACCCTTTTCATAAACATCACCAAGATTGTACTCATGCAGATCAAATTATTGCGAGAGCTAAAAGAGAAGGACTTATTTTTTAGAAGTCAATACCTAACCTCAAAATTATCGAATTCGTAAGAAGGTTTTTCCCATTTTATCTCGATGTTTTCGACATTCGCTCCTGAAGGACCATTCCTGCAGAATTCGATCAATTTGTCCAGAGAAGGCTTCCTCCCCTCCGCTAATACTTCTACCATTCCATTCGGGAGATTTCTGACCCATCCTTTCAAACCAAGCTCGTTCGCTGTGTGTCTGGTGTTTGTTCGAAAGAACACTCCCTGAACTTGTCCTGAAATCATAAGGTGAACCCTCGCGTTCATATTAATCCTTGATTTTGAATTTTTTAAATTCCTTGCTCCCGACCCCCAAGCGGATAGCGTATTGTATCGCTGGAATGTCGTTCGCTCCCCTGTTTTTCAGTCCGGGGTCGAACTTCTTCAAGATTTCAAGACCGAAGCAATCCAGGGAAACAGGGTCTTTCCCGGCGAACATGAGACCCACGTGTTTTTGGATTCCGCCATGCCTGACCTCGTTCGCATTTACAAGCGTATCAACCATGTCCACTACGAAGAGGTCGGGTTTTCGTATCACGTTGAGTTCCGCGATAGCGAGGTTTATGTCCCTTTTTATTCTAAGAATTTTTCGCATGAGTTTCAGGGGTTTCTCGCCTCTATCCCCAAGGATCTTCCTCACGGCCTTGAAAGGCAAACCTCCGGTGGAATGGAGAAGAATACGATCTTTAGCCGAAAGCAGGCCGAAGTTGTTCTTGAGCGCGCCCGTGATCCCTATGTTTTTGATGCAATGAGTCTTCATAATGGGGAGGGAAATCATGTAATCACATTCGAGCGCGACACTCGAAACGTTAAGGTCGAATCCCGACCTTGTTTCTACTTTTTTGAAATCGAGGTCATATAGGTTTTGCAGTTCCAGATCAAGCTGTTTGCACACTTTCGCGAGGGGATGATTTCTTATGATATCTCTCTTCCCGAATCCTACCGTGACGGAAGAATCCAGGATAGGGGCATCCGCTATGATTATTTCAGAGGATCGCGGGAGGTTCTTCAGGACGTAACGTAAAACGTCAGGGTGCGTGGTAGTGGGGTACAATTCATGAGAGACTATGTTCGGTTTCACGAATATTTTCTTCTTTCCCTTGATCTCCTTCATGAACTTGAGCGTAATCTTCTCGGCGAAGCGCATGCGGTTGTTCGTGATCTGGTAGAAAATTTCCGAAACCATATTTAATGTTAATTCCTTATTTTATAACTATGGATTCCATTGCGAAACAGGTTCTGGAAAAATCAGGCTTTTCGAAACTCAACCCTGTCCAGGAGGAAGCCTTGAAGGCAGGGGTTTTGGAAGGCGAGAATCTGGTTCTCGCAGCTCCCACAGCCAGCGGTAAAACCCTGATAGCAGAGTTCGCCGCCCTGAACGCGATAAAGAAAGGGACGAAGGTCGTTTACATCGTTCCCTTACGGGCGCTCGCTAGCGAGAAGTATCACGAGTTCAAGGAAAAGTACGAATCCTTAGGGATAAGAATAGCGCTTAGCATAGGTGATTTGGATTCGAGCGATCACTGGTTGGCAAGGTTCGATCTGATAATCGTCACTTCCGAGAAGTTCGATTCTTTGCTCAGGCATGGAATACCTTGGATAGACCAGGTTGGTTTGGTTGTTGTGGATGAGATACATCTGCTGAACGATCCGGGAAGGGGCCCTACCTTGGAGGTGACAATCACGAAACTCAAGACCCTGATAAACCCCCAGATACTCGCGTTATCAGCAACCATCCGAAATTATGAGGAAATAGCGGAATGGTTGCAGGCGAAAGCAGTTCGCTCTGATTACAGGCCTGTGAAGCTTTACAAGGGCGTTTGCTTCGGGAGGGAAATTCATTACGAGCCCAAGAAAAAGAAGAAAGAGCTGGGGAGTGAATACCCACCCGATTTCGAGATAGCTAAGGACACTTTGAAAAAGAAGAAACAAGCGCTTGTCTTCGTTTCCACCCGGAAGAATACGGAAGCTTTGGCAGGGAATCTGGGAAGGATAGTGATGACTGGTCTGAATCCCGAGGAGAGGACAAAGCTCAAGAAAATATCCGGAAGCGTTTTGAAAGCGATCGAGAAACCAACGCTTCAATGCGAGAAACTCTCCAACCAGGTCCTAAACGGCGTGGCTTTCCACCACGCAGGGCTGACTAATACTCAAAGGAAGACAATAGAGGACGGGTTCAAGGAAGGAACGATAAAGGTTATCACTGCTACGCCCACGCTTGCATGGGGTGTTAATCTTCCGGCGTACAGGGTTGTGATCCGCGATCTGAAACGGTTCTCTTCAGGGTACGGGAGCGACTACATCCCGGTTCTGGAAATACAACAAATGATGGGAAGAGCTGGCCGCCCGAAATACGACAAGGAAGGGGAAGCGATCCTAATAGCGAAGAGTAAAGGGGAAGCGGAATACGTCTTCGATACGTACGTAAACGGCGAACCGGAAGAAATCCAATCGAAACTGGGGGTGGAGCCCGTTCTCAGAATGCATTCGCTCGCTTTGATAGCCTCAGGGATAACCTTTTCGAAAGAGAAACTTTTCGAATTTTTCTCGAAAACTTTTTACGCCCACCAGTATGGAGACCTCTCCATCCTTAGGGATAAACTCGAATCCGTGATAGAAATGCTGAAGGATTTCGGATTCGTGAAAGGTTCCGAAAGAAGCGAAAGCGAAAACCCGTTCCGGAAAGCAAGCGATCTTTCGAAGGATGAGAGACTAGAAGCGACATTGATAGGCAAGAGGGTTTCCGAACTCTACATCGATCCTGTTACAGCGAATTATCTGATAAAGAACCTTGAAAAGGCGGACAAATCCATCCACCCTTTCGCTCTGCTCCAATTGATTTCGAATACGCTCGAAATGCGGCCTGCGCTTTCATTGAGAAAGAACGACTTCGAGAAAATAAACGAGATTTTGATAGACAACGAAAAACTCCTGCTCGAAAAACCTCCGAATCCATGGGAGATCGAATACGATGATTATCTGCGAGCGATTAAAACGTCATGGTTCTTCTCAGAATGGATAGAGGAGATGGGGGAAGATTTAATACTCGAGAAGTTCGGTGTAACCCCAGGCGAACTTCACGTCCGGCTTTCGAACGCTGACTGGCTTCTTTATTCCACGCAGGAGCTAGCGCTCCTCATGGGGGTGAAAGATTTGCTGAAACACATTCGAAAAACGAGGTTGAGGGTGAAGTACGGAATTAGAGAGGAATTACTTCCGCTAGTAAGGTTGAAGGGGATAGGAAGGGTGAGAGCTCGTTCGTTATACAGTTCAAAACTCCGGAAGCTTTCAGACCTTAGGAAGGTTCCACTCGAAAGTTTGTCAAGACTTATAGGCCCGAAGCTGGCGAGATCCGTGAAGGATCAGCTCAACGAACTGAGGGAATCCGCATGATAAAAAATCTCACCAAGAAAAAAATCCTCGTCAGGGAATTCGAAACAGCGAATTCCATAGGGAAGAAAACCAAGGGCCTGATGTTTAGGAAGGAGCTCGCTCCCCACTCCGGACTGCTCATGATTTTCAGAAACGAAAGGAAACATGAGATATGGATGTTCGGGATGAGATTTCCGATTGACATAGTTTTCATAGACAAGCGAAAGCGGATAGTGGACATCAAGCATTCCGTGAAACCCATGGGGAAGAACCCGAAAACCTGGAGGGTCTACAGACCTAAAGAACCATGCAAATACGTTCTTGAGGTTAATTCAGGCCTGATAGAGAAAACAAAAACCGGAATCGGGGATGTTTTGGAATTTTGATCTTGCGAAATCCCCAATATTTATTAATATGAATAATAATATAGGTTTATTCTTTGCGTGGTTACATGAAAAAGAATTCGCGTCCCGACTGGGATACTTACTGGATGAATGTTGTTGAGCAGATCGGTAAAAGATCGACCTGTCTTCGAAGGAACATAGGGGCCGTCGTTGTCAAGGATAATTACATAGTATCCACGGGCTTCAACGGGGCTCCTAGGGATTTACCGCATTGTTCGGAGATAGGATGTTTAAGGGACGAACTGAAAATCCCGTCCGGAACAAAGCATGAAATATGCAGGGGTGTTCATGCGGAACAGAATGCGATAATAAGGGGTGATCCTCTCAGAATGGTTGGAGCGACGATGTACGTTAACGCGAAACCATGCGTCATATGTGCGAAAATGATAATCAACTCAGGGATAAAGAAGGTGGTTTACATAGAATATTATCCAGATAACGTGGGAGTTGAGCTTCTTAAAAAAGCGAAAATCGAAACCAAGATTTTCGAAAAGAAGTAATTTTTAATTCTCTCCCGGAAGTTTGACCCCTATTAATTTCGATTCGCCTTCCTCCATTGAAACTCCGTAGACGATTTCAGCTGCCTTCACCATCTCGTTGTTGTGGGAAATTATTATGAACTGAACGTTGTTCGATTGTTTTCTTACTAGATCAACAACCCTTCTCGTGTTAGGTTTGTCCAGGGCGGCATCTATCTCGTCTAGCACGTAGAATGGGGAAGGTTTATATCTCTGTATTGTGAACAGGAAGGCTAATGCTGTCAAAACCTTTTCCCCTCCTGACATGGAATCGATGT
>CAYFVC010000032.1:0-2800 GCA_964346665.1 uncultured archaeon | reverse complement strand
CGCTTTGCGTAACCCTTTCTTGCTTGTTCAGTCTCTTCCTCAACCTCGAAATACTCGTATTCATCCCCCTCCCCTCCCTCTTCCTCATAACCGTTCATAATGAATCATAACACCGTTATATTTATAAACCCTTCCTCCAATTTATACAATTCAAGTTTAATTTCAAAATGGAATGCTTATGAAACCGCTCTGCGAGAACATGATCAGCGAACTGCTCCCGGGCTTCCGGGCTTTGGTGGCAAAGAAGCTGATAGAGGATCACGGTTTTTCTCAAACGCAAGTCGCTGTGATGCTCGACACCACGCAGCCCGCTATTTCTCAATATAAGAGAGAGCTCCGCGGTAGGAATGCGGAAACATTTCTGAAAAACCCTAACCTCCTCGATCTGCTCGAGAAAATAACGAAAGGCATCGCAAGCGGAGAAGTGAAGCCCGATCAAACAGGGCACGAATTCTGCAAGGTTTGCAAGTTTCTGAGAGAGAACAACATCGTTACCGAATCCACGGTATAAGTCCAAATTTTTAAAACAGCAAAGACATAAGAATATTATGGCATTGGATTACTGGGAGAAGATACTTGCAAAGACTTCTACGGAAGACCCGAAAAAAATCCTCAAAAGGGACAGGAAGATATTCAGAAAGCTTATAGATGAAAACGAGAAACTGAAGGAGGATATTCGAAAGCTTACGAAAAACAATAAGGAGTTCGTGAAGCTTATTGAGGTCATGGAGGAGAGGGTGAGAAAGCTAACGGAAGACGTGAAGAAGAATTACGTTTATTCTTATGAAAAAGGAGGCTGGATTGAGAAGGAATCGTTCGACAAAGGGAAAGTGGAACTCGCTCCTTCCCAATTAACTGTGGATTCCATAAACAACCAACTTGCCGAGATATTGAGAATGATAGAACGTCACAAAGTAAAAGGATGAATGCTTAAATAGAGATAAATTATAATTATAAATAAGCGAGGTGTCTTGATGGCGAAAAAATCAATGGGGGAGATACACAAGGGTTTGGAAGATGTCCTCGGCACGCTTAGCGAGGATGTCGTGAAGGCTTTGGACATAAAGGAAGAGAAGAAAATTCTGGAGAAAAAGATAAGGCAGTTGAGGGATCAGGAAATCCAGCTAAGGGAAGTGGTTGATCACCTTAGGAAAACTAGAGACAAGATGCAGGGTGAGCTTAAGAAGAAGGAAAAGCAAGAAGAAGATCTGCAATCTAAAATCAATGCCATGAAGGAAGATAAAGCGGAACTCCAATCAGAGAAGTTCACGCTTAACCAGCAGATCAGGAACCTTCAGAAAGAGAAGCAAATGATGGAGAAATCCCTTGAGAAAACGAATGACATGCTAATAACCCTGAAACATCAGATCTCGGAGTTCGATCAGGAGATCAGGGGATAAGAAGGCATAACTTTCGGAAGCGTTTCTTTTTATTTTTAAAAATGAATTTCTATTCATGAGAAGGATTGGCGTATCCGATCTCCCTTTACACGGAGGGAGATGCCCTCCATGGCTTTTCAAAAGGATGAAGAAGCTATCCGGTTTGATCAGCGAGGTCATAATTCACGAATACGGGACGGACGAGTTTCTCAAAAGGATTGCGAACCCTTTCTTCTTCCAGGCCTTTGGGTGCGTTCTCGGTTTTGATTGGCATTCCTCCGGTGTGACCACGACCACGCTAGGAGCTCTGAAGGAATCGCTAAACCCTGAAAAACACGGTGTTGCTGTTCTCGGAGGGAAGGGATCGACATCCAGGAAAACCCTTGGCGAGATCGAACGAATGAGCCAGATCTTTCCCTTAACGGAGAACGAAACCGATTCCCTCAAATACGCGAGCAGGATTGTTGCGAAGGTCGACACCTCCGCTGTGCAGGACGGCTACCAGCTTTACCATCACTCTTTCGTTCTCTCCGAAAAAGGGAACTGGTCCGTAATACAGCAGGGCATGAATTTCGAAAAACGTTACGCTAGGAGATACCACTGGTTATCAGAGGATGTCAAATCCTTTGTGAACGAACCGCACACAGCGATATGCTGCAATCACAAGGGAAAAACGTTAAACATGATAGCCAAGGAGAGCGCTAACTCAAGAAAGGTATCGGTTGATCTTGTGAAGGATAGTTTGGGAGAGGTGAAGAAATACCTGATGATGGGTCGCTATCACTGGATCGACAAAAGGGTTTTTTCAAAACTCCTCGATTTGAAGGAATTCCAGCCGAAGGATTACGAAGAGATCCTCGCTTTCAAAGGGATCGGTCCTAAAACCATCCGCGCCCTCGCCCTCACAAGCAAGCTTATTTACGGATCCGAACCATCCTGGAAGGATCCTGTGAAATTCTCTTTCGCTGTCGGAGGCAAGGATGGAACGCCCTATCCTGTGGACAAGCTAACGTATGATGAAGAGAACGAAATCCTCAGGAACGCAATAGAAAACGCGAAACTCGGGAACAAGGAGAAATTGCAAGCGATCCGCAGGCTGGAAAATTTTATTTAAAAAACCCCTTCACAATTTCTATTAATGAAATTCCTTGTTCTGGGGATCACGGGGAAAAGGGGCTCTGGGAAAGACACGGCAGCTTTCCGTTTAAGAGACAAATACGACTTCCACGTCTTGACGTATACAGATCATGTTCTCGCACCGATCCTGAAAGAAAGGGGAGAATCAGTTACAAGGCAGAATCTTATAAATTTAGCGCTAAAGATGAGGAGAACGAAAGGCAAACAAATCCTGACAGAACTAATGTGCAAAAAATTCAAACGCGAGGGCTTCTGGGCTGTCAGCGGCGTCCGGTACCCGGAAG
>CAYFVC010000031.1:0-3992 GCA_964346665.1 uncultured archaeon | reverse complement strand
TCTATTAGCAACAAGGAGATTATGGAAGGCGAAAAGCTGGAATTCTATATTTATGCGAGCGATCCGGATGGAGATTACCTCACCTTTTCCGTTTCTGGTATTCCTAAGGGAGCGATTTTCCATAAAGAAATCGGCAAATTTTACTGGACTCCTGACTATGACCAAACAGGAAATTATTGGGTTACATTTGCAGCTGTGGATGATGGAGATCCCCCATCAGATGATCAAGAAAATATCATGATAACCGTTGGGGATGTGAACAGACCTCCTGAGATAGAACCTGCAGAGGATATGAAAACTGATGAGAATATACTGATCGAATTCATTGTTTTAGTTAAAGACCCTGACGGGAATGAGTTGTATTATAAAGCGGAAGGTTTGCCTGAAGGTTCGAATTTCGACAACATAACGGGCGAATTCTCATGGGTTCCTGACTTCGGTCAGGAAGGCAATTACAAGGTGAAATTCATCGTTTCGGATTGGGAACTCAGCAGTTCAATAGAGGTTTTGATAACCGTTGGGGATGTGAACAGGCCGCCGAAATCCAAGATATCCCATCCCCTTGAAGGCCAAAAGTTTTTAACCAACAGGAATATCTTGTTTAGCGGAGCTGACAGTTACGATCCGGACGGGGAGGAATTAACATATATTTGGGGTTTTGGAGACGGTGAAACCGTAACAAGTAAGAACTCCACAACCACGCATGTTTACAAAAATCCGGGAGAATACAAAGTGGGACTGACAGTGACCGACGGGGATATGTATGATACCGATGATATCTCGATAGTTATTGAAGAGGAGGTTATTAAGGATAGCGACAACGATGGGGTGGAAGATTCGCTTGACAAATGTCCTGACACTTCCCCGTTCAAGAAAGTCAACGTTTACGGCTGTTCCCTTCCGAAGTACACGGAATTCGAAAATAACCTAACGACAGATTTCTCCGAAGTTGACTTGACAAACGCTACGAACGTCACGATCGGAATACCTGAGAAGGGGAAGATAGAATTTCGAAAAAACACGCTCGATCTCGTTGGCCAGGACCTCAACAAATACATGGAGATAGGGGATATGAATGTTACGATAAACACAAAAAACATCCCAGAACTTAACAAATCTGCTGTCATAACCTTTTATAATGTAACGATTAAAGACCCGGTCATAGTAAAGGACGGGTTTTATTGCCTTGAATGTAAAATTATAAGTTACGTGAACAAAACCTTTGCTTTCTCAGTTCCTCACTTCACCACGTATTCACTTATGACATGGGCTTCCTATTCGGGTTACTGCGGAGATGGGTTATGTTCTCTGTACGAATCTTGTCAGATGTGCAAAAATGATTGCGGTGAGTGTAAGGAAGTAGAAAGGCCAGGGGCGTGCGAAGAATTATGGGTTTGCTCTGGGTGGTCTGATTGTAATGAACTTAGTCTCAGAACAAGGGAATGCATGGATGTGAACCTATGCATAGCACAAAGCAAAAAACCTATTGAAACAATAGAATGCGGGAAAGAGCAAGACTATTCACTCGTATTGTTTGGACTAATAATTATGATCCTCATTTTTGCCTACCTCCTCACAGAAACCTACAAGAAGAGGAGGGAAAGTAAAAAAATGGACAGGTTCGAATTGGAAAGATTTGTGAAAGGTTACATGTACAGGGGTTATTCGAGTTCCGAGATAAGGAAAATCCTAAAATCAAAAGGCTACACGACCAAGGAAATAAACGAAGTTCTGAAAGAAGCGGAAAAGGAAATTTTCTAGATTTTCGGAATACCTATACCCGCCATTATTATCTCCCCGGAGTTTTCCGAATTCAACCCCTTTTTCCGGTCGTGAAATGTTATTGTCATATCAGGTTTGATTGCAGAACCCATGATTTTTCCGGAATCCGAGTTAACCCCGGACGGGCAATCCAACGAAACTTTGAATCCTTCGCTCTCGTTGAACTTCTTTATAACCTTTGCGTATTCCTCGCTAACAACATTCTTCAATCCCGTCCCAAGCAAAGCGTCCATAAGAATATCCGCTTTCACTTTCGGGATTTTTTCAGTATGAAATTTCACACGAAATCCCATGGATTTCAGGGAATGGAGAATCGCGAAATTCCTTCTGGTGACCTCGCTCCTCAAAACTTCAGGTCTTTTCACAAAGTACACGTCAACTTTCGCTCCGTAAACTAGCGAGTGCCTCGCGAAAACCAACCCGTCTCCAGCGTTGTTTCCCGTCCCACAAAACACAAGTATATGCTTTCCCTCTAAACCGATCTTCTCGTTTAAAATCCTCGCAACATTCGCCCCGGCGTTCTCCATCATTATAGCTTCGGAAATCCCGATCTCCTTTGCTTTGTTTTCGATTTCCTTCATTTTCTTGACAGAAATCATAACATCACATAAAACTCTTTGCGTCCTCTTTTTTCTGTTTTGCCCAGTCTGAAAATTCCTTCGCTGCGTCTTCCAACGGGATTCCCCTTTTCGATTCCTTGGACTTTCTTTTGCGTATTTTTAAGAATATTGGGAAGTTCACCCCTTCCCCAACTATCAAGCCTGTTCCTACTCGCAAACTTGATATCTGGTTGAGAACATCCTTCGTTATCCCTTCGGAAGAACGACCAATGTGGTCGAGATCATACGGATTTGTCACCCTAAGGATTATATGGGTGTTGCACTGGGAAAGAGCGGTCGTGGAAAGCTGGATGGGTCTTTGAGAAATCAGACACAGTGAAGCATGGAATTTCCGACCTTCCCTCGCTATGGTTTGGACGATTCCTCGGGAGATAGCATACTCAGCTTTCGCAGTCTCCGGGACGAACTGGTGAGCCTCTTCAAGGACTAGAAGGAAAGGAGGAATCTTTGAATCCCTCCTGCTGTTGAAAAGCTTACGAGCGAGGTGCGCAACAACCATTTGTTTTTTACGGGAACTTATGAAGGGTGAGAGATCAACAACGCTTATCTTCCCCTGGTAGGCGATTTCATTCGCTGAGGGAGAATCTGATGCCCCAAATAACCCTGTTCCCATGAGATCGTACAACACCGAAACCAGAACGTCCTTTGTCGCTGATTTAGCCTTCTCGTCCTCCTCTATCCTCTCTATCAATTCGTTTATTCCGAAGTGTTTCTTTTCGCTTTTCATTTCCCTTAGGAAGCGAGCTAGCTCCCTTACCTGAGCTGTCGAAAGCTTCGGGAGGAACTCTGATATCTGATGTGGAGTAAGATTCGGCAAACCTATCCTTATATCTTGACCCGGGAAAACCATTATCTTGTCCGAATATTTAGGATCTTCCGCAAACGACACGTATTCCCCATGCGTGTCAACGATTATCGTCGCTAGCTGACCTTCTTCCTTCCTTCTTTTAAGGAGTTCCTCAAGAATAACGGATACCAGATATGATTTGCCAGCGCCGGAAATAGCGAGGATAGCGAGGTGTTTCTGAAGGAGGCGGGTGAGGTTAAGACGTACATTCACGTTGTGGTGGGGAAGTTCTCCAACCCCAAGTCCCTTGTCATCAAGGCCTAAGAATTTCGAGAGTATTGTGTGGTCTGGTTCGTAAACTTTCGTTCCGGGGGACGGGGGAAAGCTCACCTCCTCGAATCTTTCCTCCTTTCCATAAACTCCTAAAGGGACGACGTCCGCCACCAGATACTCCCAATTGCTAACGGGAAATATCTCCTCCATGGGTTTCGAGGATTCGTATTTCTCAACTGACTCCGGCCTCATAAAATAACGATTGGTTTTGAAAACATCCGCAACCCTTCCTATGAGTTTCCCTCCTTCAACAGAAACCTCCACGAACTGTCCTTTCTTCACAACGGTGTCTTTCTTTATCACGAATGAGAATTTCCTCGTGCAGGGACCCTCAAAAGTGGAGATCACCGTACCGTATTCGTTCATTCTCTGTTATTGTTTCTAAAATATAAAAAACTGAGTTTAAACTTTTGCCCCATTTAGAATAAAATAGGCTCGATATATATCGATTTTTGCCTATTTAATCCTTT
>CAYFVC010000030.1:0-8799 GCA_964346665.1 uncultured archaeon | reverse complement strand
TCGAAAAATTCGGAAAAGGAGCTAATGATCATAAAGAATTATTACGAACAGCTATTTGATTTAGAACGAATAGTCAAGAAATTAATTGAAATGCTGGAGGAAGTGCAAGAAAAATTTAGAAGGAGATAAAGATTTGAGGGATGATGTTATATGGAAAAGGAAAACTATAAAAAGGGGGAAAACAAATATGGTTTTATGTTAATGAAAAACAAGATAATTTCGGTTTCATTCGTGATATTGCTCCTGCTCGCGATTTCCCAAGGAGCGTACGCAATAACGGAGGACTTGGAGGTTGTTTTAACCAAGCAGAATCCGTACCCGGTCGAACCTGATCAGGTCGTTGACATAGAGGTTGCTTTGCAGAATACGGGTTACGGAGCCGCGCAGAACATCATTCTTGAGATAATCCCCGAAAGCCCGTTCACGCTTCTCCTAGGTCAGGAGACAACAAAAACATTCTCAAGGATCGAGGCAAGTGATCAAGTAACCGCTTCTTACAAACTCCACGTTGACAAGAACGCGATATCGGATAACTACGAACTCGAGTTCAAATACTATCAGACAGGAGATATTGTGCAGAGAACCAGCAAGGTTTTGATTCAGGTTCAAGGTGTTCCCAAACTAGTCCTTGAAAAAATCGAGACCTCTCCGGAAGAGATGGAGCCAGGGGATTCCGTGACCCTTACAGCCAAAATAGAAAACATGGGGACAGGATCCGCATCCTTTATGGAGGCCGCTCTCATTTCAAATAACACGTACATACTTCCGATTCTTTCAGGCGGTTTGTATTATGTTGGAGAGATAAAAGCTGGAGAAACACGGGAGGCGAATTTCAAGATGAGCATTGACAATTTAGCCGAATCCAAAACATATTCAGGTACGCTCACTCTTACGTACAAGGACGATAGCGGTGAATCCCAGACAACATCATTTTCGATTGGTATACCAATAAAGGGAAACCCCTTAATAGAACTCTTGAGCGCGAAGATCGATAATTCGGCCTTTAAGGTGGATATCGAAAACATAGGAACAGGTACTGCAAAGGCTTTGAAAATATCCTTTATTCAGGATGGTGAAGTCAAGGATTCTTCAGTGGCGAACGAGCTCAAACCAACAAAACACAAAACAATCCGTTTCCAAGGATTTAGGCAAGGGGAAGCGATTATAAACATTTCTTATCTTGACGAAGGCAATGAATTTTTCGCCAACGAGTTCCCTGTCACAGTTAAACCCTCGGTTTATTCAGAGGAACAAACTGGAGGAGGAATCTCCCCGTTAGCTCCTATACTGATAGTGATTGTCGTACTCGAAAGTTATTATGTTTGGAGACTGAGAAGGCGATTGAAAAAATAGCGAATCTAGTTTTGGCTGATTAGTATGAAAGAGCAAATGTTTGAATTGAAAGACGTATGGAAGATTTACTACATGAAAGGCGTCGAAACCAACGCCCTCAGAGGGGTTGATATAAAAATAAAAAAAGGGGAATACGTAGCGATTCTAGGACCATCAGGTTGCGGGAAATCGACTATCATGCACGTAATGGGTTGTTTGGATACCCCAACAAAAGGAAGGGTTTTCGTTGAAGGAAGGGAGGTTTCGGAACTGAGTGATGATGACCTTGCAAGGATAAGGAGGGAGAAAATAGGTTTCGTTTTCCAGGCCTACAACCTAATACCGGGTTTAACTGCGACGGAAAATGTCGCATTACCAATGAGGTTCAGCGGTTATGGAAGGAACGAATCACAAAAGAAAGCGAAAGAGATTTTGAAAAAAATCGGTCTGGAAAAGAGAATGGACCACAGACCAAACGAGCTATCCGGGGGCGAACAGCAACGTGTCGCCATAGCTCGCTCGCTTGTTAACAATCCAGAGGCGATACTGGCGGATGAGCCCACTGGAAATCTCGATACAAACGCAGGAAGAGAGATTTTCGAAGTGCTGGAAGAACTCCATAAAAATACAGGTAAAACAATCGTTGTCGTTACGCATGACATAAATCTCGCGAAACGCGCGCACAGGGAAATCAAAATGATAGACGGAAAGATAATTTAATAATTATGCTTGATCTCGCTTTGAAGGACTTGAAGGAACATAGGGTCCGAACGATTCTCACAGCATTAGGGATATTCATAGCCATAACGGCGATAGTTTCTTTGGGATCGATATCAGCAGGGGTGAACGAACTCATAACTTCCTCTACCGGTTTGATAGGATCGGACACGATTTTCGTGATGAGGGAGTTCGAATTCTCCGAGATGACAACAGGTCCTCCCCAGGATATAATAGGTGAAATAGAAGCGGACGTTGTGGAGGAAATAAGCTCGATGTCAGGCGTTAAGCGCGCGATCCCGATAATAGCTAGGGCATTCATGGGGTTCTTCGAAGTGGACGGGCTTGACATGGATCACGTTGATATTTTCGGGGGTGAAGACTTGGAATTCAAGGAAGGCATGTGGCCTGAAAACGATGATAAGGGAGCCGCCCTTGGGTTTCTCCCGGCAAGCATGCTTGACGTCGTTGTGGGTGATTACATAACCCTGAACAAGGAGGAGGTCGAAGTCCTCGGGATATTCGAGGAGGGGTCAGGGGCGTACGATCTGGTTATACTCGTGCCTTACGATTACGCGGACGAGATATACGAAACCGAGGGAGGAGCGACACAGTTAATGATAGAGCCTGAGGACATAACACTGGTCGAAGAGATAAAGAACACGATAGAGGATGAACATGACGATCTCATGGCGATGACAATGGAGGACGCGCTGTCAATGATGGAGGAGATAACCGGTACGCTCAATATTATGACCTTTGGGATAGGTTTTATAGCCTCCCTCGTAGCTGCCATAGGTATAGTAATTACCATGTACACATCCGTACTAGAGCGCAAGCGACAGCTAGGGGTAATGAAGGCTGTTGGCGCTTTGAGGAGGACTATTCTTAAGCAGATACTGGAGGAGGGATTGATAGTATCTGTAACAAGCAGCATAATAGCCGTTTTTATATCATTCTTCTTCGTTGACATGCTGAACAACGTTTTGCTCGGAGGAGTCAATCTCGCCCTCATAACCCCCGCTCTAGCTATAGGAGCGGTTGCTTACGGGGTTTTGCTTACGGTCATATCCAGTCTGTATCCTGCCTGGATTGCCGTCAGGACGGATCCCATAAAAGCGATAAGAGAAGGATAAACAAACGGAAAGTCAGGACAAGCCTGACAGAAAAAGTTTACAGAAGAGAAAGGTAGGAAAAATGATGTGGGAAGCGATGTTAAGGGAATTCGGAAGACACAAACTGCGAACGGTTTTGACAATGTTAGGGGTAACGATAGGTATATTCCTCGTGACCAGTGTTTCCTCCTTTTCCGAGGGCATAACATATTTCGTCAACGAACAGATAGCCATTACCTCAGGACTGGTTACAGTGGTTGAAAAGGGGGTTTTCGGGTTCATGGTACAAATGAGTGAGATAGACCAGGATCTTGTGGAGGAGGTCGAAAGCATTTCAGGGGTCGAGGCTGTCGCTCCCATACTGTTCGCCTCCCTGGACGATATAGGAAGCGTAACTGGAACTATGATTGAGAGCGAGGACATAATAAGGGGGGCGAACATCGAACTGGAGGAAGGAAGGGAATTTGAGGAGGGCTCATACGAGGCGGTTTTAGGAAAAAATTACGCGGAGAGGAACGATTACGTTGTCGGTGACACGCTGAAGACCGGAGAAAAAGAGATAGAGATAGTGGGAATCCTCCAGGAGAGCGGTGACAGCAACATAGACAACGCTGTTAACATGCACCTGAAAGATCTCCAAGAACTCGCAGACAAAGAAGGCATAATATCGATAATGATGATCCAGCCACTTAGCCCGACAGACGCAGACTTCATAGAACAGGCAATAAACGATGATTTCGATGACATACAGGCAGCAAGCGACAAGAGCATCATGAACTCCGTGAATGAAATGACGAGCCAATTAAACTTGATGACCTTCGCCCTCGGAAGCATAGCTGCCCTGATATCAGGGATAGTCATAATGAACGTCATGATAATCTCCGTTCGCGAGAGAAGGAGGGATATAGGAACGATGAAAGCTGTAGGCGCGACAAACAAACAGATTTTATTGACCATACTCTTGGAGGCCGTGACCATAAGCGTGGGGGGAGCGATAGTGGGTGTAATCCTTAGTTTTACAGGAGCCTCTTACATTAACATGATACTTCTGCAACCCCTCGCCCTCGTCACGCCGAGATTGGTAGTACAGGGGATCCTGTTCGCCGCGTTCATAGGAATTGTCTCCGGGGTTCTCCCTGCTAGGCAGGCCGCGAAGCTTAGTCCAATCGAGGCATTAAGATATGAATAAAATCATCTATTAATTTTCCTTGGATCCAATTATTATAATGGTTAGAAAACATCCAAAACTCGAAAGGGAGATCGGTCTCTGGCAGGCTGTTCTCATAGGTACCGGGATAATCCTCGGAGCGGGGATTTACGTTCTGATAGGAAAGGCCTCTGCCCTTGCAGGGAATGCTGTTTGGCTTTCCTTCCTTTTATCCGCTTTGGTGGCGGTGTTCACGGGACTGAGCTACGCAGAACTAAGCTCGATATTCCCAAAAGCGGGGGCGGAATACGTTTACACAAAACACGCCTTCGGAAGGAAAATCGCTTTTGTGATCGGGTGGTTACTCGTCATTTCAGGTTTTGTTTTTTCAGCCACCGTTTCCCTTGGTTTCGCAGGGTATTTTGAAAGAATTTTCGGTCTACCCCAGTTGATATCGGCCGCCGTTTTGATAATACTTCTTTCTATCGTGATTTTTTACGGCATAAAGGAATCGGTTTGGTTCGCCGTGATTTTCACACTGATAGAGGCATCCGGTTTGATCATAATAATAGCGATGGGTATTCCTTACCTCGGGAATGTGAACTACTTCGAGTTCCCAAACTTGGGAGGGGTTTTCCAGGCAGCAGCCCTGATATTTTTCGCATACATAGGATTTGAACAAATAGCAAGACTCTCCGAGGAAACGAAAAAACCTGATGTAAACATACCTAGGGCTTTGCTGTTGGCGATAGCGATAACCACTGTTCTTTACATACTGGTAGCTTTATCAGCTGTTTCCATACTTGATTGGCAAACCCTTGGTCAGTCCTCTGCTCCCTTAGCGGACGTCGCTTCGCAGGCATTAGGCCCGAATGCTTTTGCTCTACTCTCAGTGATAGCCCTCTTTGCCACAGCAAACACGGTTCTGCTCATGTTGTTAGCGACTTCTCGAATCATGTACGGGATCGGAAAATCCTTCTCTCTTTCGAGCGTTTTTGCTAGAATCCATTCAAAACGCCACACCCCATGGGTAGCGAGTTTCGTAACTATGATTTTTTCGATAATTTTCCTTGGTTTCGGGAAGATAGAAATTGTTGCCAACATCACTGATTTTCTCATATTCTTCACCTTCATAATAATCAATTTGTCAGCGATACGCATACGCTACAAAGGTTTCGAAAAACTTAGGGATTTCACGATTCCCTTAAACATAGGCAAGTTCCCGATCATCCCGGTTCTAGGCATAGGATCATGTGTTATCCTCATGGTCTACATGAATTTAGAAATAATAGTTTATTCTGCCTTGCTCATAATAGCTGGTTTCGTAATCTCTGAGATACTCGAAAGAAAAGGTATAAAAGCTAAATTCGAGTAGAGCGGAGGGAGGGAGTCGAACCCTCTTATGCCGGTATCAACTAAATCACAGGAATTTATCCTCTTAGTACCAGCTGCAGCCGGCCACTTTGCCGCATTCGGCATCCGCCGAAACGCACTAGCCGTTTGGTTACCTCCGCTTGCAATAAATAAATTAAGAGTTAGTTTATTAAAATTAACATTTCACGTTCAGTACGCCTTTGCAAAGTAAACAATAGTTTTCGTTGGTTTACCGCAATCCACACATTTACCTTCCTTCTTTGCGTTTTCGGTTTCGATACACCTAATTGTCGCCCCTGTTTTGTCCTTTACCTTCTCTTCACACCCCTCGCTTCCACACCAGTAGGTCCTCACCATCTTCTTGTTTTTTATAAGTTTTTCCAGTTCTTTGAAATCCTTCGCTTTCTTTGTGTTTTCAGAAAGAAACTTCTTCGCATTGCCAAAAAGATTTTCCTGTATTAGTTCAAGGGTTTTCCCGATGGACTTCACCACACCCTTTTCCTTTACGGATTTTTTCTTCCCTGTGTCCCTCCTGACGAGTACGACTTGTTTCTTTCGAATGTCCCTCGGACCGATTTCTATTCGAAGTGGCACACCTTTCAGTTCCCACTCGTTGAACTTCCATCCTGGAGAATAAGCATCCCTGTCATCGAGATGAACACTGAATTTCGAATCAAGTTTTCCCCTGAGTTTTTCTCCCTCCTTCAAAACTTTCGCTTTCGTTTTATTATCGTAAATAGGGATTATGATAACCTGTATAGGAGCGATCCTTGGAGGTAGAACCAAACCCTTATCATCTCCGTGAGCCATTGCCAACGCTCCTATTGTCCTGGTTGTCAATCCCCAAGAGGTTTGCCATACCATTTTTTCTCCCCCATCCTTATCTCGGAACTTTATGTCAAAAACCTTTGCGAAGTGCTGTCCTAAATTGTGGGAAGTCCCCATTTGTAAACCTTTCCCGTCCGGCATTAAAGCTTCGAGGGCGATGGTGTACACAGCTCCTGCAAACGTTTCAGCCTTAGATTTCTTCCCCATTACCACCGGGATCGCGAGCTGGGTCTCAACCAACTCCTTGTATTGTTTCGCTCGTAACAAAGCCTCTTCCTCACACTCCTCCTCCGTGGCGTGCGCTGTATGTCCCTCCTGCCATAAAAATTCCCTCGTGCGCAAAAACAATCTTGTTGCCTTGACCTCCCAGCGGACGATGTTGCACCACTGGTTTAACCGGAGGGGAAGATCTCTCCAAGAACGTATCCATTTTGAAAAAGAATCATACATTATGGTTTCAGATGTAGGACGTAGCGCGTATCTCTCTTCCTTTTCGCCCTTTTTCTCTATCCATGCAACTTCAGGAACGAAACCCTCGAAGTGTTCAGCCTCCCTCTTTAGGAAGCTTTCAGGTATGAACAAAGGAAAGTACGCATTAACCACGCCAGTATTTTTTATTTTCCTGTCAAACCATGCCCGTATCTTTTCCCATATGGCGAAACCATACGGCCTTATTATCATACACCCGCTTATGGGAGCGTAGTCGGCGAGTTCTGCTTTCTGAACGACTTGGTTGTACCACTCTGAGAAATCCTTGGACTTCGAAACCTTCAATTCCTCTACCTCCTCTCTTTCGGATTTCTTTGCCATTCTCCCACTATACTTAATTTATGTGTAGAGTTTAGTAAAATATATTTTAAATAACAAATCCAATTGTTAATAAAGGAGGGTTTTAGATGGAATTCAAATTTTCGGTTTTGTTCGGGATTATCCTGGCGATAATAGTGCTTGCAGTGGCTTTCGGCGTTTACATGGTCGATCCTGCATACATGAGTCCGGCAGCGATTGTAACGATAATAATCTTCACCTTGATATTCACGAAGCTTTATCTAGGGAAGGTCAGTGTTACGATGGGCGAAATGATCACGGTGAGTATAGTTTGGGTGATCGTAGTTGCGATAATAGAGGCGATAGTGGTAGCTGCGATGGGACTTGATTTCGTAACATATTATTCAAATTACATGATTTACGTTGGCTACATCCTTATAATAATATTCGCAGTAATAGGCTACAAGCTATTCAGCGGTAAAGGAACGCCTTCAACACCGCCTCCAGCAGAAAGACCAGCTCCTTCGCCCGCAGAAACACCGCCAGTATAAACCCCCTTCTTTTTATTTTGGTAGCTCAATTTGAGGAGATTTTTTTAGCAGAAGATAAAGCTTAAAAAGCTTAAATATCCAAATTTACAAAATATATATGCTGATAAATATCGAAATGGTGCAGGATGTGAGCTTAATTTCCCGGACTATGATTAAGTTTGAAGTAGGAGATTGTGAGAATTAAGCGAGATAAAGGAGCTACACCGCCAATTCTAATTCCGGTTGATCCTGCCGGAGGTCACTGCTATCCGGATCTGGCTAAGCCATGCAAGTTATGGGTTAAACCATAGCAAAAAGCTCAGTAACACGTAGTTAACCTGCCCTTAGATCTGGTATAAGCTCGGGAAACTGAGGATAACGCCAGATAGATAACAGATACTGGAATGTTCTGTTATTGAACTAAGGATGGGACTGCGGCAGATTAGTTTGTTGCTAGGGTAAAATCCTGGCAAGGCGATAATCTGTACGGGCCTTGAGAGAGGAAACCCGGAGATGGATTCTGAGACAAGAATCCAGGTCCTACGGGACGCAGCAGGCGCGAAAATTTCCCAATGCGCGCAAGCGTGAGGAAGAGATCTGGAGTGCTTTCTCTTCGGAGAGAGCTTTTGTCAAGTCTAAAAAAGGTTGACGTTCGCTTTCGAACGTCTGTCTTTAGCGAGCTTGGCGAATAAGGGGTGGGTAAGAGTTTGACGGCTTGAATAGATTGGTTTAGGCCGTCTGACTACTAAACGGGTGCCAGCCGCCGCGGTAATACCCGCGCCCCAAGTGGTGGCCACGATTATTGGGCTTAAAGCGTTCGTAGCCGGTTTTACAAGTCCTTGGTGAAATCGATTAGTAAACTAATCGGCTTGCTGGGGATACTGTAGAACTTGGGACCGGGAGAGGTCAAGGGTACTACTAGTGTAGGGGTAAAATATTTTTCCGGGCGCGCTTTTGCGCATAGCGGAAAAGGGTGCAATCCTGTAAT
>CAYFVC010000029.1:0-23452 GCA_964346665.1 uncultured archaeon | reverse complement strand
TACAGGTGGAACGACGTGAGTTCGAATGACGTGGCGAATTTCCTGATATTCACTAAGCTGGATGTTGGCGGGAAGGAGGTGTGGACCGGAAGCTGGAACAAGGCTGTGAAGACAGGGGTAAGTGATTTCGATGAAAAAAGCTACAGCATGGACAGGTTGAACATCTACCTTAAATCCGGGATTTCAGAGGAAACGGTGAAGAGTTATATAGACAACTATTATTCCATCCCTTCTGACCGTATGAACCATTCGGTTTTCCAAACGATAAGCGGGACTTCTGTTGAAAAGCTTTACGACCTTTCAGGCAACAAGAACGATATTGACCCTTCGGGAACAGGGATACCGAATTTCTACACGGGAACATTTTCGGGTAATGTTTTTGATAATAGTCTGAGGACATGGGATTTCATTTTCGGAAGCGACGGGAAGATAGCGAACCCTGTTGTTTTCTATTCAAGTGAGGCAGGTCCGCCCACGATCAGCGGGGCGAACCTTGTGATCGATGATTTATCACCTCAGGTTATAACGTGCGGGAGTGACGAGGTCGTACGAACGAGCATGCACGTAGAGAACGCAAGCAATATCGGTTACTACCAATCGTATTATTACGAAATAGACGGGATCAGGGCAAGCGAAGGCTCGATTATCTGTTCGATAATAAACCCGAATCAGAGCATATACTCATACGAATGTTCAATCCCTGTTGCTGATTTCCCGGTTTGCAACGCCCCCGGCTCGTCCACGATAACCTTTTACTTCGATTATCAGGGAGGGGTCAAGCTATCCGCTGGCTTCCCCATAACGCTCAAGGCCCCAAAACCAAAACTGATTGTAAATTCTGTTATCCCGAATCCCTTTGACTGCGGGATAGACACCGAGCTTACTTCTCAAATACGTGTGATCAACCCGATGGGTGTAACCCCAGAAACCTATTACACGTTCGATGGAACGAACTTCCAACCCTTGGAATGTTCGGGTTCTGGAAGTCTATACACATGTAAGATCTACGAAAATGACATTTGCCCGCTCTTACAGGAAAATCTCGAGCTAACATTCAAATTCGTTTACGACGATATAGAAGTCCTTCCACCACCCACTGAGTTGTTCGTCACGTTCCCTCCCCCGAACTTGGGGATAGATACGGTCACGCCGCAAATGGTTGAGGCTGGGAAAACAACGAGTGTTAACGTCCTTCTCCATGTGAACTACCCTGACTTCCTAACGTATGATGAAGACGATTTCAATTACAAATACCTGAACAAGGCTTTCCAGCCGGTTACCTGTTCCCTGGAATCCTCATACACGAACATAAAGTACTACAAATGCACGATAAGCCTCGCCATACCGAGTGATGAGGAAGGCGTGAAGACTTTGGCTTTCAGGCTTGACGGTTTCATGGAAGGCGAACCTGAACAATTGACAGCGAACACTTTTTTCGAAATACTTCCACCACCACCAGAACCGAGCTTCACAATTACCTCCACATCCTCTCCTGTGGATTGCGTTACGGATGACGTGGTCAGTTTCACGATAAAATACGAAAACATCGACTTTGATGATATAGAAAAACAAGAATTCACGTATGATGGCATTAACTACAATCCGATAACATGCACGAAAGCCGGGAATCTTTTACAATGTTCTCATTCTGCTGACGAACTCTGCGGTGAGATGAAAAATGTTTTGACTGTGATATTCTCGTTCACGGATGCGAACAACACTTACTACACAAATCCACAGAAGGTTTACTTCAAGATCCCAGAGCCCCACATGCAGGTTTACTCCATACAACCAAACACACTCTCAATAGGAGAGAAGAATTCCGTAACGGTTAACCTTTACGTTCAATATCCGAAAATGGTCGGGGAGAGCCCGATCTTCCTTTATTCCTATCTTGACAAAACAAACCAGAAGATGTCATGCAATAAGGTATCATCAACGAGCATTCGCGATTTCTATGACTGCGCGAACACGGATTTCGAAGTACCTGCTGATTATTCGAAATCCCAACTCCCGGTTCTTTTCTCTATACAGGGAACGACAATATCCTTCCCCATGAACATACCGGTTGAGACTCTGGTGAAAACCACTCCCTGGCTGGAGATAGTCTCCACAACCCCGTCAAGGATCGAGATTTTGCTTGGAAACCAGACCTCTGCTTCCTTCTACGTAACGGTTCACAACGCAGCGGAAAAAGAACTCAAACACCAGGCAACCCTCATTCCGAACTCGTGGATAACCTCAGGGTCTTGTAAAGAAGAGGCAATAGAATACGATTTCACATGCGACGTAACGATAAAGCCCCCTACAACAGCGAAAACTGGTCCGAATTCCGTTACCCTTTCTCTGAAGGTGAGCAATTCGAAAACTTATGATATCTCGAACCAAACGACCGTCTACGTCCTTCCTGAGGAAACGCTTGTTGAGATACAGAGCATTAGCCCGAACACGCTATACTGTGAAGGACACAAACAGCAGAATCCAAATACGGTGAAGGTAACGGCAACGTCCAAAAACCTAGTGGATTTCGAACTGGTTGAGGAGGATATAAGTTTCAACGACCTGCCAATTTCCCACACAGCGAGATATTGCACATCCCAGAGGCAGAGCATAACCTGCGAGATTCCAACTGACAGGTTTTTCGAGAAGGTCACGTGTGGCGAAGGGGAGCTCGCTCCAGGTGAGGGATCGCGCTACTACCCGTTAACCTTGACATTCTTGGTTGAAAGCGGAGGCGAATTAATAACGATCTCCGGTTCGAAAGACGTTTCCATAGTCGCCCGCCCGCTCGAACCTTATTTAGAAATAGCGGACAACGATGTAGTTGACAGGGTTTTGCAAACTCCTATAAACTGCTTGGGTTCGCAGACCATAAAACTTGGAGATACAGGTTACGTGAGGATAATGTACGCAGACCTGTTACATCCAGAACCCAAGGAAGACGATGTTAGATGGTCTTTCAGATTGGATGCTCACGATGACAAAGGGAAGCTCACAAGCGGGATGGGAGTTTCCCCGGAAGAGAACGCCACAATTTGTAAATTCATAAGCCATCAGAGGATGGGAGTCCACAGAATAGAGGATTATGAATGTTCGCTATACCTCACGAACAAGATGTTCCAGAGGTGCGCGAACGGGGAGGGCGAATTACTGATTACAGCCACTTCCGGGGGGAAGAAAGCAGAAGGAAGGATAAAGACCACGATAGTAAGGGACGACAGCAAATACCAGATTGAAATGGAAATAGTGAGCGAACCGATGAAGGAGATAGACTGTCAAATACAGAGTTACGGGGAGAAAGCTCCTTGCTCTTTCGCTTCATATTCGAACCAGAACGTCACGATCAGGATATACAACAGGAATCAAGAGGTCGAACTCACTGACTTAAACCTTTACGATTTCGACATCGACCTAAATTCCAGGGCTGAAGTGGATGCGAATCCGAGGGTTCTCGGAAATTGCAGAAAAGAATCAGGGGAATCTCACAAATACGTATGCCCCTTCCAGATAGGCCCTGTGATAAAGCTCCCCCCAGATACTCATAACGTCACGAGGGAGAAGGACACGTACGATTCCCTTTACCTGGGCAGAGTGAACATAACCGTTTACGTCAAATACGCGAACAACCTCGCAAGGAAAATAATCTCAAGGATGGACGGGACTATACAAGTCCAGCCAAAGAAAACAGACGCCATGCTCAACGCTGAGGCGATGAGGGAGAGGATGCGGAAAACCTTCGAGAGCTTTGAGGGCATATTCAAAAAGATTATTTGGCTTCTCTCGGCTTGCGCTGTCTGCAGCGCTGGAAACAAGATTATTGACTCGATGAAGGGCATAGCTACCGGTATCAGTGAAGAGGAAAAGAGCGGCGAAACAAAGACTAATCAAGAAAGGTACAATACTTGTTATAATAACCAAATTGGAATTTGCCAAGCCAGAGGACCAGAGTTGGAATGGGTAACTAATGTGGACGAGTGTGATGAATACGTCAAGAATTATTGTAGTAAACTTTACCCAACTGGAGAGACAAAAGAAACAAAGGGAGAAGCCAGCGCTTTGGACAAAGCCATAGAGGCAATCGCATTCGCAATCACTGCTTATTTTTCAATAAAGTTGATTTTAGAGATGAAGGACTTCAGATTGGTTGACGATCCGGAGGAGGAAAAGAGCGAATTAATCAAAAGCTTTGAGAGTGGAATCAAGCACGGCTTTTTTATCTGCGTGATGCCTAGAATAGTAGCTGAGTTTGGTGCCTGGCTAGCAGAAAGTGACACTAAGTTAGAAGAGACTTTCGAGAAGGGTGCTGGTGTCGCACAGGGAATCGCCAGAGCTTGCGAAGCAATAATGCGATTCATGCCCATGATGATGATGTTCATCCAGTTTTACATGAGTTATCTACAATTCGAGATGTGCATGGATATGGTCGAGATGCAGATCGATGTAAACGCTCAGGCTGCTGCAGCTGCAGGAACTGATCTGCAACAAGCCCAAGTTGTCGCTCAGTCATCTATGACGATGATGAATAACATGATGAGCTGTTTCAATACGTTCATGCAGGCATTGAACCAGCTTACATGGACCATGGTATGGACGACCTCGCAATTTGGGACAATGGGAGTAGGGGTATATGCTGAAATTTTCAGATTCAAGGGAGAGATAAAAGATCCTGCTAAAAATAACAGATTGGAAGGTGATGGGCTTTTTCAAGTTGAAGTTCAAAACATTTGCAAGGGAGGTACTACTCAAGCCTCAATAAGCATAAGTGGAACCGGAACCGGTTGCAAAGACAGTAAATCGCACCCTTGCACGCAAACGACATACATGCCTTACATGCCCAGAGGCACGACAGGCATGTATCCTTACAGCCCATACCACCAGCAACAGACAGGAATAACATTAGAAGCACAGATCAACACAGTTAATTGCCAGCCCGGAACTATATACGTTACCATCACTACAGGAAGGGGAGAAAGTCGTGGTCCATATCAATTCACTTTAGTAAAGAGCTCTTCATAGAGTCGGTTTATCCAAAATCCCTATTTCTTTCAGTATTTGAAGCCAGGCCCAAGCCCAGACTATCGCTTCGAAGCTGCGAATGAGATCATTCTTTTCGAGAAAGTATTTCGAATCCTTGATGTAAGCGTTTATGTTCGAGAGAAAGTGTTTTTGATCATGGTTTTTTGGTTTAACTTTTTTCATTTCTTTCTCGATCCTTTCCGTCCATTTATCGATCTCCTTGACTAGCGAATTCTCGAGACCCATAAAAATTAAAGAAAGGAATGGAATATATAAACATGCTTGAATTCCTCGCGGAGCAGAGCGTGCTGATATTCTTCATAATATTCATAATATTCATAGTGATCGCATACAAGCTTGTGAAATTCCTTTTCAAGGCCTTCATAGTAGGTTTGGTGGCTGCACTCTTCCCCATAGCGGGCAACCTGGTTTTCGGTCTGAACATAGACATTAACCTGTTCAACATAATCTGGTTCGCGGGGACAGGGATATTGCTTTTCGTTCTTTATTCCATAATAAAAATGGGCTGGAAGTTCCTGAAGTTATTAACCGCCCCGATAAGATGGGCGAGAAGACCCACGAAAGGAAAAAAGGAGAAGGAAAAAGAAAGCAAATAAATCACGAGACTATTTCTAAATCTTCCTTATCCCTGAACTTCTCAAGAAGCATGCGCTTCTCTGTTCTCGAGACAAGGGCCTTCGCCTCCTCTATATATTCCGGATTTAGAGATATGGAATTCACCCCTATCCTCACGAGTTTTTCTATGACATCTGGATCGTACCTTTCGATAGAAACCGATACCTCGACATTGTAATGCTTGCAGGCGCGAACCACGCTTTCGATCAGTTTCATGACAGCAGAATGGGATTCGGAGTAGAGATAGGATATGCTAGTGTTATTCCTGTCAACCCCCATGGTCAGCTGTGTGAGCTCGGGGAGGTTTATTGAAACGAGGTTCAACCCCTCCTTGCAGAATGACTCGATTTCTAACGCTGTCGAAGGGACTGAAACCTCGATCCCCAGTTTCAGTGAGAACGGTATGAACTGTTTGGCGGCGCGAAACTCCGAAACAGAGGAAACGAACGATAACATTATACCAATGTTGTTCAAACCCTTCGCGTACAACCTCTTCAAAACCTCAATCTCGCATTTCAGCATGTCAGGATCCTCAAGCGATTTCCTGATCCCGCGCATCCCGAGCATCGGGTTGATCTCGTCACTTAGCGAAGAATAGCTCCTGTACCAAACGGTTTTAGGGTAAACATTCCTGGCGATGGACTCCATTCCCATTAAGGTGTTCAAAAGTTCCTCGGGGTTTGTTTTCGCTATGTAAACCGGGTTCTGGTCCGCGAAAATACCTTCCGAGGTCAGCAAACCTATGCCATCCGAAATCCTCTCAAAATCGAATTGTCTGGAGAGATCGAAATTAAGCTTAACTTCTGTAGCGTTCACACCTTCCAACCTACCTATACTGAAATCTTGATATAAATCAGGCAAGTCTGATTTCAGGTAATATACCCCCCCTCTCGTCCCGTCCACAGAAACCATCTGGTTATCGGAAAACTGGGAGATATCGATTTCAGTCACGCAGGGTATACCCATCTCTTTACAAACGAAAGAAACAGAGCTCCCTGCTCCACCGTATTCAGAAACCATCCCTCCCGCTCTCCCTAGGAATGGGATCAATTCAGGAGAGAGGATTTTCGTTGTAATCACATCCCCTCCTACTATCCTCTCGAAATCCTTCGTGTTGCTTATCATCCTGACAGGACCCTTTCCGAAGCCGTTCGAGATAGCGAACCCTTCCAAACATTCTCCTTCCCCTTCATTGGGTTCGCTCGCCTTCATTTCAGGAGGGGACTTCACCTGCAAAAGGTAAACCCTCCCCCTTTCTATCGCCCACTCAACGATTTGTTCGCCAGAATAATGATCAGAGACCCTTTTATGAAGTTCGAAGATTTTCGCAATTTCCCTTTCATCCAAGACTTGCTCCTCCATCTTCTCGCGCGTCACAACCTCCTTGACAGTCTTTCCTGAAACCTCATCCCTTTTGTATAACCAGACCTTCCTGCCTATTCTCCTTTCTTTAACTCCCCCGGAATAACCGTCAAGGAAATATCTGTCCGGGGAAACCAGTCCATAAGCCAGCGAATTCCCAAAACCCCAAGAACCTTCTATGATGGTCGAGCCTTTCTCGTTGAAAACCACCCCTGACTTCTCCGAATCTACCATCCTCTGAACTATTATCCCTCCTAAACATTCGCCTTCGAAGCCCTTCTTCTTCCTGTAGAACAACGCCCGTGGGGAATAGAGCGAAGCCCAGGAAAGCTTTACGGCCTCGAATAGGCTTCTCTGCCCAGTTATATTGAGGAATGTATCAAACAAGCCAGGGAATGAGGAATCAGGAGAGGTAACAGGCGAGGTTCGTACAGAAACGAATATATTCTCCCTTCCCGCCCTTATGAAATCTAGAGCTGCTCCGCCAACACTTTTCGCCTCTTTCCTCACCAAGAAGCTGTCATACCCTTCCATGATGTCATTTTTCAGGTTTTCCGGGATCTGGGAAACCAAGAACATCTCCTTTATTTCGGAGGAAACCCCCACGAGTTTTTCGTAATCGTCAACATCGAGATTTTCAAGAGCATTCGCTATCCTCTCCTCCAGTTTGTTCTTCTTGAGGAAAAGCTCGAACCCCTCCCTGTTTATCACAAAACCTTCCTGAACGGGCATCCTCTCCTTTAGCATGTCCGAAAGCTTCACAGCCTTTTCCCCGAATTTCCCGTCCCTCCCGATTTTCTCCAAACCTATCACGTACATGAGACCACGGAATATAGTTAATTTGGTTTTGAAATTTTAAAAACAAGTACTACAATTTAACAAGTATGATAGAAGCGGTCGAAAGGATATTGAAGGAGAAAGGGGAAATGATAGAGAAGGAAATCGAAAAGGTCATTCCTAAGGAAGGGATTCGAAATCTAAATGACGCGGTCTGGTACCACCTGGATTCCGGAGGGAAGAGGATAAGGCCTGTGCTAGCGATTTTAACATGCGAATCCTTGGGGGGCGATTTACGAAGGATTTTGCCATTCGCAGCCGCCTGCGAGCTCCTTCACAATTGGTTGCTTGTGCATGATGACATAGAGGATGGGGATCGAATCCGCAGGGACAAGCCCGCTGTCTGGGTGAAATACGGGCTTGCGCACGGAATAAATGTAGGGGATTTCATGTCCGAGAAGGTTTACGATCTCATAATAAATTCAGATCTTGATGATAACACGAAGATAAGATTAACGAAGGAAATCGTGGAGACGTGTTCTAAAACAGCAGAAGGCCAGACCCTAGATATGAACCTGCGAAAGAACAACAACCCCTCCGAAAAAGAATACACGAAAATGATAGAGATGAAAACAGCATGGTATTTAACGCTTCCCATGGTTGGGGGAGCGATAGTTTCCGGAAAGCCTGAACTAACCGAGAAGATAAAGGAATTCGGAATGAGAGTTGGACCCGCTTTTCAGATAGCCGATGACCTGCTCGATCTCACGAAGGGTAAAGGGAGAGGGGAAACAGGCTCGGACATAAGGGAGGGGAAAAGAAGCATTATGGTTGTGCACTGTTCCTCAAAATGTGATCAAAAAGAGAAAAAGCGGATGTTTGATATTCTGAACAAACCAAGGGAGAAGACAGGCAAAAAAGACATAACTTTCGTAAGGAATCTCTTCGAAAAATACGGTTCGCTTGAATACGCAGGTGAGAGAGCGAAATCCCTCGTGAATGAAAGCAGAGAGATAACGTCGGGCATGCCTGAGAATCTGAGAAGAATCCTAGATCAATTCTCTGAGTACCTTGTAGAGAGGAAGAAGTAGCGAATCGGGTAAAGATTTAAGTAAGGGGAAAATAAATATTATTTATGGTTTTAATAGAAAGGATCCCCACAGGCATCCCAGGACTTGACGAATTACTGGAGGGAGGATTTGTAAAGGGATCAACCATACTCGTAACAGGAGCTACAGGAACAGGGAAAACCACTTTTTGCGCTCAATTTATCCGGGAAGGCCTTAAAAAGGGAGAGCCCGCGATTTACATAACCCTGGAGGAGTCCCCAGAAGATATAAAGGAAGATCTCAAAAGGTTCGGTTTTGGTTTCGCAAAGTATGAAAAGGACGGGATATTCAGGTTAGTCTACCAGAACCCGTTCGAGGTTTCTGACATCTCCTCAACAATTGTGGATGAGATAAACTCGATAAATGCGAGAAGGGTTGTGATAGACCCGATATCTCTAGTAGGGATGTACATGAAGGACCCTGCAGTCCTGAGAAAAAGATTGTTCGAGATCATAAGGATGTTGAAGAAAACAGACACAACAACCCTGATAACTTCCGAAATACTTGACAACGAGATCGGGGAAAGAGGAGGAGGAAGTTTATCAAGGGAAGGGGTAAGCGAATTCGTAGTTGATGGCATTATAGTTATGACCCTCTTCGGGTTAGGAGCGGGCATAACGAGATCAATCCTTATCAGGAAAATGAGAAGAACGAAGCACGGAACCGATGTTTACCCGATGGAGATAACAGGAAAGGGAATTATAGTGAAAAAAGGAGAAGTTTAATTTTAAATATACAAATCCTCTTTGTACATATCTGGCCTAAAGGGAGGTGAGCCCTTTTTTTGTCTTAAAGTCTCAAAAAACGAATCAATTCTCGTATCTATATTAACAGGAATATTAGTACTACAGATACAATCAATTGGAGCAACTTCCAACAGGATATCTTTTCCCAATTTCTTATTCGCACTCTCTATTTCTTTTTCGAGTCTGTTGACACAACTTTCAGTTGCTAATGGACAGTTGGTTCCGTACATGTGCTTAACAAAGATAACACCATCTATATCATATTCCTCGAGACTTGGTCTGTGTGAAACCTTTGATCTACTATCAACATTCCAACCCACTCCTTCATTAACGCCTAATTTCACAGCCAAGCCCTCAAATGGATTCTTGTAGTCTATTTCATCCCACCATATTGTATTCACCTCTGCTGCAACCATATCTCCCTGAGAATCGACATTCTTCATGAATTCTAAATAAGAAAATGGAGGGAAATGAACTAAAAATATCCTTGGATTATCACTAATCTCTTCCTGATGGTTTTTAAGATATTCTCTTCTCCCTTTCAATTCACTTTCGAATTTTTTGGCAACATCAACATACTCTTTTGACCCGAATCCACCCGAGCAGAATAAAACGTAATTTGCAAATTCTCTACCTTTCATAAGCCTTCCAGGTCCCTTCATTTGTTCGATACCCTCTAGGAAATGCTCCCTAGCCTCGTTTGAATACTTTATGGCCTCCCTTAGCTTATCTATATCCATTTTAATTTCACCTTTCGTATCTTCGGCTATTCTTTTAACAAAATCTTCAAGTTGGTATTTCATATAATCTTTGGCTCCAGTATTGAACTCTCGAGGTAACACGAAGTTATAAAAAGGGATACCCTTTTCTTTAAAAATCAGGTTGAAAGTATCCAAGTTCGAGTCACAAGGCTCATTCGCCAAGAATGCAGCTTTGAACTTAGGAAGTTTATTTTGCGCGTCCAAACCCACGGCGGCTCTTTGGAAAGAGCATGATGCATCATATCCTTTACTTGTTCCAATTCGAATTGCCTCTTCAATCTCCTTGGGTTTATAAAGTGTTGTGGCAGCAACTGCCACATCAGTTGTGATCGGAATAACATCTTTACCTTTCTTATCAACAAGACCGTAAATGAATTCCGGAGGGAAAAGCAGACTTCTATCAATACTGGGTGATCTCCCATATTTCATACCATCGTGTTTTATACCCAGTTTTCCGAACATCTTTCCTATCCAAGGCAAATCAAAACCTGCTTCTCCAAGCTGCTTGTAAAGAAATTGATTCTTCATCTTAGTCGCTTCCAATTTGTAATCCATATTCATTTGGAACCACCTGTTCTAACCGCAACGTGTTTAGGCCTTTCTTCAACTTCAATATAACCATAATTTTTACGTATAGGCTCCTTATACTTTTCTGCTAAGTGTGCTGCCCCTAATGCTCCCATCACCTTATTCGTTTCACTTATTCTTTCATGTTCAGGGACTATGATTTTCTTTTTGAAAACTTCATGAAGTGCGTGAACCATTCCCTTATTTGAAGCGACACCACCCTGGAAAATAATTTTATCCCTTGAGTATTTTTCTAATTTCTTATTAGCAAGACCCATTATGCTTTCGGCTTGTGCGTTACATGCAGCAGCTGCCAATTCTTCCTTGGTATAGTCTTGTTGGTGTCTGGCAAACATCCCTCTCGCGAAAGTTGCACACCGTGCAGAAATGAGGTCATCCTTAACTTTTTTGAACCCTTCAAGAGCGAGTTCTCCGAACTTCTCAATTTCTATGCCGAGATCTTCAGAGAGAGCTTCAAAATATGCCCCCGTCCCCGCAGCACAGATAGTGTTCATCGCGGAATCTCTAACACGAATACCATTTCTGCTCTTGCCGTTATAGTCAATTTTAACAGCATCGGTTATTATTACCTTACTATCCTGGCCTCCGATATCGATTATCGCGCTTTCAAGGTTCTTGTTGTTATATAAGAATTCAACACCGTTTGCGTGTGCGGTAATCTCAGTTATGTAAGCAGTGGGGAACCTTTCATTCATTTCCCTTAAAATTCTCTTGTTTCTCATTTGGCTACCTGTAATCATAGAAGCATCAATCTCAAGACCTGAATAATTTTCTTTAAGAGATTTTACAAACTCGTCCACATTACTCAAAATAAAACCCGTGCTGCAACCATCGTTACAAATATTACACGAATAAGTATTACACTTTGAGACCTTTCCCAAACCAGGTTTATTTTTTAGATAAACTGTGTCTAATACATATCCATCCACTATTGCTGCTATTTTTGTCGTCATCGCACCGACATCCACACCAAGCGAAACTTTATAGTTCATAATAAAACCTCAAAAATATCATCCCAGAATTCACCACTTGGTCTCCCATTCACAATAAAGACTGCCCTTGCATATACACTTGTTTTCCTTAAGATATGGATTTTTTATCCCTAGTTCACATTCACCATGCGCTGCATAACAGCCTCTAAAAAATGTGCACACCATAGATTTTTTCCCGAATAAATTCGCTCCGTGCTCCAGTACAGGATGATCATAAACTTTTATAATAATGTGATGATGTCCGGTTTTGGTGTCAACATCTTTTTTAAGCCATTCTACCTTCCCCCATCCTATGAAATCCAAAAGTGCAATTACGGCGTTCTGTGCAACCCATCCTGCTCCTAATTTGAAACCCATGGATTCCATCATCTCTTTTCCTGCATCCTTACACCATGCGTATCCCCATTTATAAAGTTCTTTTTCACCAATGAGTTCTCCCAAATGTTGTATATGAACCGCAAAAGCCCTAGAAGGAGCAAGAGTCCAACTCATCCTACCGAATAATAAAATTCTCCCCTTTACATTTGAGAAAGCTCTTCCAATCAACATTTTTTTAAAAATTGATGACAACACCATCATTCCACCCTTATCAGTTCGTATATAACTCTTAACCTCTCCATATCATGCGGCCAGGCGATTAGGGCTTTACCTATCCTCTTGGTCCTCACCATTTCAGCCTTTTCAAGTTCCTTTATATGGTAACTTATTTTTTTAATGTTGCTGTTATTTATTTCCAACCCTAGAGTCCAGACAAGTTCTTTTACATGAACCGGCCAATGATGTTCAATGAGTTCCATTATATTCTTTCGCAATTCTTTCCCCTTCATATATTACTACATAAGTGAAAAATATTTAAATAAATATGGTAACTATAGTGAAAATAATAACAAATCGAGCCTTAGAAATCCTAATTTTTATAAGTTGGGATCAAATATATTATTATGAGAAGCGCTCAAACTCAGGCAGTAACGCTCGTTCTGATCTCAGGGATCATTATAGCGCTCGTGGGGTTCGCTTACGCATGGGGAAAGCCCATGATAGAGAAGCGAACTGTTGTGACGCAGTTCACTTCCGTGGTCAGGTTCATGGAAGATCTGGACAGCAAAATAGTGGATATGGCAGGGACGTGTTCTTTTGCAGGGGCGTGCGAGGAGATATTTGAACTCCCTGTTTCGGGTTTGGTAATACTGAATGAATCCGAAAACACGATAACATATGAATTCCAGGTTAACCAGCCTTTAATAACGAGAGGAGAAGTCCTCTTCAACACATTGGATAACGGGACAGTCGCTAGATACGGGGAAACCCCGGGAGTTATAAGCCTCAAGGGAGAGAGTTTATCAGCGGGTTTGTACACCTTGAAATTCCTTCTGCGTTACAGGGAACTGGACAGCTATGAACCGATAAAGGGGTATAAAATAGAGATGATTAAATCCGGGGCAGAGAGCGGGAATACAAAGATAATAATATCCTATGACGGTTCTGAAACACGTTCAGGTCAGGCGTACAACAACGGGGACCTTATCGTATCGAAGATCAAAGTACAACCAATATGATTATGAAATCAAAAGGACAGATTCTGGTTTTTGAGCAGGTTCTGCTTTTCAGCATTGGCATTATCATACTCATAACCTCCTTTGCTTTGTTCATAATGTACCAGAATTATTACATTACTGAGACAGCACAAGACCAATTAACCCAAGTCAAGGAATACGTGCTCTCTCATATAATCAAACTCTGCGAGGAGAGCGATCTCGAAACTTCTGTTGTCCTCACCATACCTGAAAGGATAGGTAACAGTTTTTACAGGATAAGCATGTCAAACATCGGAATCAACATCACGCTTGAACCAGAAGGAAAGATAAATGAGTTCTCAACACTTTACGGATTAAACGAAACTTTCTCTTTCAGCGGAATGGTAATCAGCGATAAGGGGAAAGTTGTAATTTATAAAAAAAGAAATTCAATTATTATACAGTAAATCAAGGCGATGTTCTTTATGGCTGTCAAGAAAGCGAAAGTCAAAAAATACAGAATAAAGGGAAAACCAAGCCTTAGGGCCAAGAAAATAATAGGAAAGATGAAGAGAGGGTATCTAGCCTATAAAGAGCTCATGAGAAAAAGGGGCTTCCCTCCTTCTAGGGAAATGTACGTATTCGCCAGCACGGAAAAAGAGGCTGTTGCTCCTGGGGTGGCCGGAAAAGTCGTGGTCACGGAAAAACCCGGAATCGAGATGGAGATACCCAAAACCCCCGCTCCCTTGACAACCCCCTTATCGAGCGAGGAAAAGGAGATGCTAAGGAACATAAACATAACGTATCCCTTGATTCCAGAAAGGCCGAGGAAGTCCGAGAAGGTATACGCATATTCAAGGATAAGGTGGGACCCGAAAAGGAATGAACTGGTCTATTCTGTAATCGAACCTTACATCACGGACAAAGACAAGGAAATAGTAGAGGCTGTTAAAAAGGATTTGGAGGAAAGACTGGACATAGACTTCATGAAAATCGGAGAAATTCGGGCGAAAGAGCTCCTAAGGGCGGAAATAAAGAACATAATTTCAGAAATGAAGGGCGTTGATATAGGAAAGATCGATACGATCCAATATTACGTTCAAAGGGACATAATAGGTCTCGGTAAGATCGAGCCCTTCATGAGGGACAAGGATATTGAAGACGTATCATGTGACGGGGAGAAAATCCCTTTGTACATCTATCACAGAAATCCCCTGTTCGGTTCTATGATATCGAATGTGATGTTTGAAGATGAGGACGAGCTTGACACATTCGTCATGAAGTTATCGCAAAAATGCGGCAAATCGATCTCTGTTGCCGAACCCCTGGTGGAAGGATCGCTCCCGGAAGGTTCAAGGGTTCACGCCACATTAGGGACGGATATCGCAAGGAGAGGATCAAACTTCACAATCCGAAAATTCACAAGAACCCCCTTGACCCCTATCCACATGTTGGATTACGGAACATTGGATTCAACCCAACTCGCCTATTTATGGCTGACAATAGAGAACCGAAAGTCAATCCTCATATCAGGAGGAACCGCTACAGGGAAAACCTCGCTCCTCAACGCTTTGTCCCTTTTCATAAGGCCTGGCATGAAAATAGTCTCGATAGAGGATACGCCTGAACTCCGCTTACCACACCCCCACTGGATCCCTGAGGTTGCGAGGACAGCTATATCAGAGGGTAAAAAAGTTGGGGATGTGAACCTTTTCGATCTGCTGAAGGGATCTCTCAGACAGAGACCGGATTACATAATAGTGGGAGAGGTAAGAGGGGCGGAGGCATTCGTTCTTTTCCAGCAAATCGCGACTGGACACGCTGGTCTCGCCACAATTCACGCTGCAAGTCTCCCCCAGCTAATAGACAGGTTGACAACACCTCCCATAAGCCTCCCACCCAGTCTGATCCAAAACCTCGATGTCATAGTCTTCCTTTTACAGGTCAAATCCAGGGATAGGTATGTTAGGAGGGCGAACCAGATTCTGGAGGTGACGGGGTTAAAGGGTGGTAAACCACTGACCACTGAAATATTCAAGTGGAAGCCTGTTGAAGACAAGTTCGAAATAAAGGAGAAGAGCCAGGTATCTGAACACATCGCAAAATCCCTCGGGCTCACGGAGGCCAGCCTCAAGGAAGAACTCAGGGTGAGGAGAGAAATACTTGAATGGATGTTGGAAAAGCGGATGTTCGATTACAGAGAGATTGCGAAAATATTAAGTGGTTATTACTCCGACCCCGAAAGGATAATAACACTTGTTGAAGAGACCTAAAGTAAGAGTCAGTATGATGGAAAAAATATCTTATAAAATTTTCGGAAGGATTATAGACCCTTACAAAGATTATTTTGATGCCCTTAGCTCCCAATTGAAACAGGCAAAGATGAAATGTACAGTGGAAGAATACATTTCCATGCTCCTACTTGCATCACTCATAACATTCATCGTGGTTATAATTGCGGGATCGTTCTACATAACCCTAACCACGACCTACGCTTTTTATTCCTACACGCTGTCAATAGTTTTATCCTTTTCAGCAGCAGCTGGCATTTTTATCTTTGGTTATTTTTATCCGAACATAAAGGCGAAGGGTATTCAGGGGAGGATAGACAAGACCCTCCCGTTCACAACAATCTACATGTCGACTGCTGCCTCTTCTGAGGTGAACCCTGCTGATCTCTTCAAGATAGTTTCGATGAAGAAAGGGGAGATAGGGAAGGAGTGCGAGAGGGTATACAGGGATATCCACATGCTCGGGATGGATGTTTCGACAGCAATAACAAAGGCAGCGGATAGGACGCCCTCAGCGAAGTTCGCTGAATTGCTGTGGGGGATGCTCTCTGTCGTAAGGAGAGGAGGAGACTTAAGGGAGTATCTCAGGGGAAAATCAAAGGAATTCATGTCAGACTACAGGCGTTCTCTGAACGATTACTCGAAACAGATAAGCTTTTACACGGAAATTTACATAACCCTTGTGATTGTAGGAACATTGTTCTTCATCGTGCTCTCATCAATAATGTCCCCATTGGTTGGAGGAGACATACTCATGATACAAACATTCCTTGTGTTCTTCTTCATACCTTTGATTTCGATTGGGTTCCTCGTGCTGCTGAAAAGCCTTTCGCCCACGGAGTGATGTCATGGAAAGAGGAAGGAAAGTTGTCCTGGTTTCGATCATGGTAGCTGTTTTACTTATAAGTGTATTCGCATTTCTCACGCAGGACGTGGGGATCATAGTAAACGTTGGTGTTATCGCACTCTTCATAGTTATCACACCCTTGTTCCTTTTGAAATACGTTGAGTTCCTCTGGATAAAGGCAGTTGAAAAGGAATTCCCGGGCTTCATACGTGATCTGGCGGGGTTGAAGAGATCAGGAATAACGCTTTCAGAAGCCATAAAGATGACCACGAAAAACAAATACGGAAAGCTGACCCCTGAGGTCCAAAAATTTTCGAACAGACTTTCTTGGGGTGTGCACTTCCTTCGCGCGCTAGAGATATTCGGAAATCGCTTCAAGTCCTCAGGACTCATAACCGAGGTCCTCGGAATCCTAAGGGAATCCTACCTTTCCGGAGGTAACATATCGATGACGCTTGACTCGCTATCCGGGGACATGGTAACACTTAGAGAAATAGAGGAGGAGAGAAAATCCGTTGTTAGACAGCATGTGATGGTGATGTACGGTATATTCTTCATGTTCGTTGTCATATCAATCGCGATAATACACGTTCTCATCCCGATGATGGCCCAGCCCCAGGCTCCTGCACCATCAGGCATGGTGGCTCCATTAATCCTGACCTTTGCTGACCCCTGCAGCAAGTTTTACATAATCTTCCCGTGTGGATATTTCGATATACTGTGCAGATCTTTCGCCGTCCCGAGCGGTATAGGTTGTTATTATTTCGCTCTTTTCTTCACAGTCCTAATTACACAAGCGATTTTCATGGGTTTAATAGCGGGACAATTAGGCGAGAATTCCGTGATTGCAGGGACCAAACACTCACTCATAATGTTGGCTTCGATATTCATAATCTTCATGTTCATGATAAGGAGCGGGTTGTTGCCCGTATTCTAGCGAATCCCTTTTTTAAAAACTTGATTGACCAATAAATAGTATGAATTTCCTTTACGAATACTTTTTGAAACCAATCCTTTCGAATGGATGGTTCAACCCTGTCAATTCGATAACTTACGGAATAATTTTGGTGATAGCAGTCTATTTCGTTTTCAAGCTTTTGAAAAAAATGAACATCCACATAGATCGCTACTTCCTATACGCGATCCTACCTTTCGTCCTCTGGGGAGCGAGTACGAGGGTTTTGCACGACGCCGCTTATTATGGGGTTTTAACAGGGAAATTAGGCGAATTTTATTCTCTCCCGATCTTCCCGACCCCAGGCTCGTATTTGATAACCTTCCTGCTAGCACTGATAGTTTTATTAATCTCTTTGGTCATTCAGAGATACGCGAAATTCCCATATTGGAAAGTTATGCTCGCGATCGGAATTATACTCGATATAATAAACTTCCTGCTGTTTCCCAGGATCGATATTATCCCAATGCTCATGGTCTTGGGTATAACAGGTCTGTGGACCATTCTATTCTTCCTGTTGTACAAATTCTCAAAAACCTCGAAGTTCCGAACCTTAAAAGACATATTCACTTTCGAAAATTCTGGTTTGCTTTCGGTTCACATGCTGGATGCGAGCGCCACATACGTCGCGATGACCTTTTTCGGTTATTTAGAACAACATCCCCTCCCCAGATTTTTGATCGGATTGACAAACCCAGCTGCGATGTTCTTCCTGAAAATCGTTGTGCTCATCCCTGTTCTATACATAATTGATCGCTATTCAGAACCAGGGGACTTCAAGAACTTCCTTAAGATCGTAATCCTGATATTAGGACTGGCCCCAGGACTCAGGGATATGATCAGGTTGATGGTGGGGGTTTGATTTATCCAATACAAGCCTTCCATTTCTGGTAGTAATCCCATACCTTATTGTAGTAACCTGTAGCAGATTCCACTCCACATGTCCCACTATTATAGGCTTTTATAGCGTTTTCTCTGTTTCCGCATTTATTGATTAGGTCTTTTATCAGTCTAACTCCGGCAGGTATTGCCTTTTCGGGTTTAAACCTTTCATCAACGCAATCCGTCCTGCTCAGAGTGCAGCATGCAGTTAAATTAGTCTTATGACAACTCGATATTTCTGTGAAACCTTGGGCAGTGCATTGAGTGTTTACTATTGGAACCATGTGGTAATTATGAACATTCAAATTACAAGGCGGATCTCTTGCTGTTTTCGGAGTTAACTGGGCTATACCTGCTGAGGCACATTCACTTACTGCATTTTTGTCCCAAGCGGATTCCTGACTTATGATCCCCGCTATTAGAGCCGCGAGATCTGCATCAACACCTTCACCGACTCTCACAGATGATTCTATTGTAGTTCTGTATGTGTTGTAGCCTGAAACGAAGTTTTGTGGTATGCCCTCGCATGTCGATATCACAGGCAATTCCTTTTTGGTTACTCTCGGCCAACAAGTATCCCTGAAGTTGAACAACGTATCCTTTCCCTCCCACTTCGAAAACGTATAGTTAGCGTAGGCCGAAATTGTGTATGTCTTCTTTGGGACCTTTATTGGAGTTTTTTCTAGTTTATTGTAGGTGCAGAAAACAGATTTTGAAGGACCTTTGAGGTCGAATGTGTAATTGAAATTCCCCTCCGGATCAGGATTCATACTGGGAGGGGAAGGATCTCTTGTACAGCTTGCATAAGTTCCGAAATCCTTGGGGATCCGGAGGTTAACATTCCCTCCACCTATCAGTGTTTTCTTAGGCCATGTGGTGGTTAGGTTGAAACCCACGTAAAACGGTGAATCCTCCTTTATTGGCTGATCCATGGTTCCGAGATTGAGGCTTGCAGGAGCAGCAGATATTACTGAGGGTTTCTGACCCCTTACAAGTTTGTTTTCTCTAGAAAGTCTCTTCCATTCTTCATTCGAAATGAAGTCTATCTGAAGACTCGAATCCGCCTCGTACTCGTATGTCACATTAATAACAAATGGTATGAATTTCTCCCTTACGGTATGTTCGTGCCCTCCAACAATCCCGAAGTCCCTCCAGGCAGACTCATTGAAATCGCTGCAGTTCATTTTCCCCATAATAAAAATCGGAAGGGCGTCCTGTCTCTCTATATCATCCAATTTGTATCCAAGGTCGTTTTTTGCATCAATTGTGTATTTATACCATTGTTTGTCGTACTTGTCTTTATAGGTCTTTTCCATTTTTTTCAGAGAGGTTAAATTCTTACCTATTTGGAAATCCCTTATGTTTGTCAGTATATCAATCCTGACGTTTCTTGCGTGGAATATCCCCTTGTTCTCCAAATCTATCTGTATAACGAAGGGCTCATCTACGTAGATCGATTGAACATCAAACCTGTTTATTTCGAGACCATACGCCCCTGTCACCCCGAGTTCGTTCTTCGCATACGTCCCCTGTGTGATCTGTTTCGCGAATTCCGTGGGACTAGTGAACAGCAACCATGTCTGTCCGAAGGTCTGCTGGAACTGGGTGAACATGTCCCCGATCGGTCTCATGAATTCCGTCACGGTATTGTGAACGGTCGGCCACCACTCACCAAAGAAAGCGATGCCCATAGCCTGCTGGCCTGCTCCTAAACCGAACACGATGAATCCCACTATCAATATTATTACCCCCATCCAAGGTCTTGTTTCAGCTGGGGTTGTCAAACCAGCCACCAAACCGAGGATCCATACCGCGCTGAATATTATCCCCCCTGTCCCTGTGAAGAAACCTCCGACAAAACTGAAACCATATACCATGGCGAAAAATATCATGATCATCACGAAAATTATCTTGTCTAGCATTTCATAACTCTGCCCTGAACCGCTCCCCAGCCTGCCCAAAGCCCTTGCAAGATTTTTCCTTTCCATGGCAACTGGAAACACAACGAAAAACGCGAGCGTGAGCCATCCCAGTTCCCTTGACTGGAAAATACCACCGCCAAAAGCCCCGAAAATGAAAACCGCTATGAAAACACCGAGCAACACCCGGAAGAACGATTCTATGAACTCGTATGGTTTGGTGGGCTCGAATTCCACTTTCATTGAAAAGTAAAACCCGAAAGCCAGGAAAAGGAGGATCAAATTGGACATGGGAAACGGAGTTGTGTAAAGTCCACCTATGAAACATACTATAATCCCGACCTTCGTAATAGCTTTCATGAAAGCAAGACCGGTATTTGTCCTGTTTTCCGTATTTGCGAGATAGCTCCCGAACCATGCCATCTTTCCTGTGTCGTAATCAATAACATCTTTTATAACGTTTCCTTTCTTGTCAACAACCTTCTTTTCCAATGTTATCGCTTTAGGATCTGGGATTATTGTGTGAAACGCCCAGAAAAGGAAACCTATTAGGAACCATATACTACCTATCATAGCCGAAATCGCTATGCCGATAACAAGCAATATCAATGAGAAGAAAACATTCCTGACATTAGTCCCGATCTTTTCCGAAATCAACCTGAAAGGTTTAGTGTATTTTCCAGCTTTCTCTATGTCTTCGTCACCTACTCCTAGCTTACTAGCTAACTTATATCCTTTTGGTTTAGGACCCTTCCCATCCAAATAATCTCTTATCTGTTCCTCTCTAGAGCGTCGCTTCATTCCTTTTAGCTCGATTATTTCTGGGTCAGATTTATTGACCTCGCCTGCGGTTACAACAACCACTGCCTTTCCCACTGTTCTTGTACCCCTAGGACCTACTGCAGGACGTACTTCGTCAGTATATAATTTAGTCACATATATAGGATATGACTCTACACGCGTTCCCGGCCGCCATGGAATTCTACCTGCAGGTATATTGTCTATGAAAAATACCCCTTCAGAATCTGTTTCTCCAGGATAATGTACGCCATTTACAGCAACAATCGTAATTTTCGCACCAGCTACAGGCTTACCTTCACTATCAACAACTCTCCCAGTTGCAGCACCAACAGGACCCTCACGTCTTCTTCTGGTAACCGGTGTAGGAGTAGGTGTAGGCGTCGGAGTAGGAGTCGGCGTTGGCGTAGGAGCAGAAGGCGGAGGCGGTTTTCTCTCCCGTTCGGTTTCCTCTAAAACAGCTTTCTTTGCCGCTTTCCTACTTTTTATATATTTGAGACCTTTCAAAGCTTCACCTGCAGTATATCTGTTAGGATCTGTTGAAAGCCTTTTATTTATCAGCCTTGCGAGTTCTTGGTCGTTCGGAGTACCTCCTCGATTCTCACTATAAGGAATGATATAAGTCAGAATTCTCTCTAGGTCTTTCAAGTCCCTTCGTTTTTGTGTTTTATTCAAACTACCCCAATTTATCCCCAAGAAACTGCAGAATATGTCCCTTGCAACACGAAGTGCTTTTATGTCCCTTTCAAATGCACGTCTTATGGTATCTCCTTTTTTCCCACGCCTAGGTCTAGGTTTTCTACCACTCGGCCTCCAAAAAGGAAATAATTTTACCAATCAAATCCCCTTTATTCTAGTACTATTAATTAGTTGGTTGAGTAAAGTTAAAAAATAATAGAAGTAAGCGATTATTCAAGTACCTCTCCCTTCTCAAACCAAAGGTTCACTTCGCTTTCCGCCTCTTCCTTCGTTTCCGAGGCGTGGACGAGGTTTCGAAGACCTCTCCCCTCGGAATCAGCCTTCTCGAGTGAATCCTCTCCGAGATCCCCGCGGATCGTTCCCTTCTCCGCTTTGCCGGGATCTGTGTGCCCTATTAAATCCCTAGCCTTCTGGATCGCATCAAACCCCTCGAATACCATCGCCACGATTGGGCCCTCGGTCATGTACTCTTCCAATCCCTTGTAGAAAGGCTTATCTACATGAGCGGAATAGTGCCTTCGGAGGGTTTCGATTTCCGCATTTATCATCTTCATTGCCCTGACACCCAGCCCGCTCCTTTCTAGACGGTTTATTATCTCCCCTATGAGATTTCTCCTAACACCATCAGGCTTAACTATTATACATGTCCTCTCCATTTCGGGTCACGCCCCCCTGCTCTTAATGAAATCACATATTGCCTTATCTATCCTCTTTGAAACCTCCTCCTTTTCCCCTTCCACATCCACATCTTTCAATATACCTTTCCTTCTGTAATATTCAATAAGAGGCTTGGTGCTTTTTTCGTATACTTCCATCCTCTTTTCAACAGCTTTCTCTTCTTGGTCCTCCCTGTGGTACAGCTCGCTCCCACACTTATCACATACCCCCTCTTTTTTAGATGGGATATTTTTTATATGGTAAACCGCTCCGCATTTCCTACATGTTAACCTCCCGGCTATTCTCTCGATTATCTCATTCTCGGATGCAACGAAATTAACAACGAGTTCTATTTTTGTTATTTTTCCAAGCTCTTCTGCCTGATTAACCGTTCTTGGGAAGCCATCGAGTATGAAACCTCTCTCACAATCTTTCTGACTTATTCTTTTCTTGATTATGTCTATGACTAGCTCGTCCGGAACGAGCTCTCCACTGTCCATATAACTTTTGACATCATTACCAAGATCTGTCCCTCTTCTGATCTCCTCCCTCATTATCTCCCCTGTCGATATCCTAGGAATCCCGTGCGTTCTCGATACGATCTCAGCATGCGTTCCCTTTCCGATTCCAGGAGGTCCTAAAAAGATAAGATTCATAACATCACTTTCTTTTAGCCTATAAAAGTGGGCCTCTTTGTCAATAACTTAGGCAGTGGGAGGGACTTGAAAGGCTTCCCTTTCACTTCCTTCTTTATCATTTTCACTAACGAGGTTTTCGATAATCTTTTGACTTTTCCGGTCTCCCTAAAACGAACAGCTAGCTTCTTGTCTTTCAGTTCTTTCTCTCCCACGACCACAATCAAAGGTACCCATTCAACCTCTGCGTCCCTTATTTTTTTCTGCA
>CAYFVC010000028.1:0-4774 GCA_964346665.1 uncultured archaeon | reverse complement strand
TACACGAGACCATAGAAGCTTTCGAGAAGGGTCTCAAGGAGAACAGCAAATACATCTCACCTTCAATGATATACGCTTACGCATCAATAATGGAAGGCGTACCTTACGCGAACGGTGCACCTCATCTTACAACAGATATACCCGCCCTTGAGAAACTTGCAGAGCAGAAAGGCGTAGCAATTTCAGGCAAGGACTTCAAGACAGGACAGACGCTCTTGAAGACTGTGATAGCACCAGGCCTTAAGGCAAGAATGCTCGGTGTCAGGGGATGGTTCTCAACGAACATCCTTGGAAACAGGGATGGTCTTGTGCTTGACGACCCAGGTTCATTTAAGAGCAAGGAGATATCCAAGAAATCCGCTCTGGAGTTCATATTCCAGCCGGAGATGTACCCCGATCTCTACAAAGACATATACCACAAGGTGAGAATTAACTACTACCCGCCCAAGGGAGATGACAAGGAGGGATGGGATAACATAGACATATTCGGATGGCTTGGTTACCCAATGCAGATAAAGGTAAACTTCCTTTGCAAGGACAGCATACTGGCAGCACCGATTGTCCTGGACCTTGCATTGTTCATGGACCTTGCACAGAGGGCTGGTTTGAAGGGAATACAGGAGTGGCTTTCTTTCTACTACAAAGCGCCCATGCACTCGCCGGAGGTCTATCCGGAACACGATCTTTTCATCCAGCACACAAAGCTTAAGAACACCCTGAGACATATGATGGGTAAAGATCTCATAACACATCTGGGCCTTAAATACTACGGAGTCAAAGAATGACATTCTATGCCAAGAGGCAGAAGTTCGAAGGACTTTCCTCTAAGATAGGGAAGACTTTCGCAAAGCTTGGCTTAAGTCCGAACCAATGGACCTTTCTCACCATAATACCCACATTGATAGCTTTGTACTTCCTAATAGAAAGGCAGTTCTTGATAGCAGCAGGATTCTTCATACTTTCCGCATTCATAGACCTTGTGGACGGTTCTGTAGCGAGGATCATGGGAAAGGTCTCGAAACTTGGAGCGTATTTAGACACTATAATGGACAGGTATGTGGAAGGGATAATAGTTTTCGGCCTGCTGTTCGCTGGTCTCCCTGATTTTTACATACCCGTTTACGCCTGGATATTCCTCTACCTGCTCGGCTCCTTCATGACAACGTACGCGAAATCCGCAGCGAAAGAGAAAGACCTCGTTGAGAAGGAGATACGAGGGGGTTTGTTAGAGCGAGCGGAAAGGCTCATAATACTATTCATAGGGATCTTGCTGGCTCATTTCGGGAGGATATACCTAACCTACATAATCGTGATCCTCGCGATCCTGACGAACGTAACGGCTCTGCAAAGAATCAGGATAGCCATGAGAAAGTAGACTATTTCTAAAGAATAAAAAATTAACTACCAATTAGGTATATGGTAGATTCAAATTATTTGGCTAAGTAAGTGATAAAATGGGAAGGGGAAGCCACGGAAGGAACTATTTCAAAATAAGGCGTAGAAAACGGAAAGAAAGGTTAAAACGAAGGCCCCCAATAAATTTTAAAGACGTACCAACTTTTAACATAGCTGATTATTCAAAAGAACAATATAAGAAATGGGGGAAATACCGGGGCGGAGAATTTAACGGTAAAAGGATTTTAGAACAAAATGGAGAAGAAACGGGAAATTACATAACACCCAAAAACACTAAACCAAAAAAAGGCCGCATACCGAAAAATCCAAGTGAAGATGAAATACCTCCTTATCTAGTGGGATACTGTTTGAAAGCAAAGAAACAAGACAAGGATGCATCGTATTGTACTGATGGGTGCCCGATATCTGATTATTGTGAATCCCGTGAAACTCGTAAACCTGGGGATCCAAAAATAGACCCTGCATATGCAAGAGAAGCTTTTAGAAGGCTTAACATGATTTCTTTTGAAATCTAAATCTTCCTGATTTTTCCCGGGCTGGGTTCATAGCATATCCCATCGTTAAGGAGCTCGTCTATTGCGCTCTCCAGGTCGGTTTCCTTCGCCTTCACCTTCTTCGCGAGCTCGGAATAGACTATCCCATCAGGGGATGATTCTATCGCCTTTAGGATTTCCTTCTTAAGCAAATTTTTCTCTTTTCCTTCCTCTTCCCCGCCTTTCAGAAAAACGTCAACAAATTGCTTCTCAACACCGTGTTTTTCAGTGAGTTCCTTTTCCAGCTCTTCCGGGGTTTTCCCCTTGTTCTTTTCCACGAGATCCTTCGCCTTCTTTATCTCCCTCTCCTTGTGAATCAGCTCGAGCCTTCTAAGAAGTTCGAAGTTGGGGTTTTCAATTTTCCTCGCAACCTCGGGTATTATGTACGTCTCCCCTTCGTATTCCCTTACCTTCCCCACAACGTCAACTATTTCGCCAATTTCGATCGAGTCCAGAGGTTTCGTGGTTTTGAACACTTTCAAGCGGATCGTGTCTGTCCCGTCATCTATCGTGACACTCGCGTAGTTCCCATCATCCGCCACGAATTTCGAAACCACCGTTCCCAGTATTCTTGCCCTAGATATCTCCTCACTTGACTGTGTCCTAACGAAGCTCGGCTCGAAACCCTCTTTCTTTTCGAAAATCCCGTTCATTATGTCCCATATGCGGACCTTTCGAGCTGTCTGCCTCTCGATCATTCGAAAACCTCGTGTTTATTTTAGAGATAAGATATAAAAAAGAAGTAATTTACACAAATTTCTGGCTCATAAGTACGAAAAGGACGAACAATACTAGCGAAATAGCTATCACCAAATATAGCATTCCCTTCTCGCTAGCGAAACCGAAAGGGATCGGACCTATGAAACCGCCCACCGCAAACTTAGTTTTACCCTCGCTCGCCTCTAGGAGCGATCCTAATATTATCAGGAATATCCCTATAAACACCACGATTATTCCTATAAGGACCAAGTGCTCCATCCTTATCACTTCCCAAATTTCCTTTTCTGCCTGAAATACCATCTTATTATCTTTTCGAATTCCTTCCTTGTGAATTCAGGCCACATCGTCTTAGAAAAGTAAATTTCTGCATAGGCAGACTGGTAAAGCAAAAAGTTCGAAAGCCTTTGCTGGTTACCGGTCCTTATTATCAAGTCCACAGGCTGCGAAACCCAAAGGTACTCATCGAAAAGACTCTCGGCGATTTTTGTTTTCTTTATCCCTTTCTCGGCTATTTTCTTCACGGCACTAACGATTTCGAATTTGCTCCCGTAACTCAGAAGGATATTTATGATTTTTCTTGAATATTGAGCGGTTAATTTCATAGTGTCCCTCGCCGCTTGACGGACATCGGATCTCCATACGTTCTCCGTTCCGAACACGTTGACCTTTATCTGGCGTTTCTTTACCTTTTCAGAAGATAACGCCCGAAAAAGATTATTTTTGTATATCTTCCACAGGTGTTCAAGTTCTTCCTTTGTTCTGTTTAAATTCTCGGTGGAGAGGGCAAAGATAGAGACGGTTTTTATCTTGTCAAATTCTGAACACCACTCCAAGAATTCCTCTATTTTCTTGGCTCCAGCATAGTGTCCATACCATATGGGCTTTCCGATTTTTTTCGCATACCTCCTGTTGCCGTCGGGAATCAGAGCTATGTGTATAAAATCATCTTCTTTGACAAAATCATCGGTCATACAACTAAATATTTGTTTTAAATTTTTAAATCCTATTTCCCGAATCTTCTCTGTCTCTCCCCGAATTCTCTGACCGCTCGAATGAAATCCTCTTTCTTGAGTTCTGGCCAGAACTTGTCAAGGAAAACGAGTTCGGAATAAGTGGACTGGAAAGGCAGGAAGTTCGATAGTCTTTTCTCCCCGCCGGTCCTTATTATCAAATCAGGATCGGGAAAACCATTCGTCCAGAAATATTCCCTAAGGACTGACTCGTTTATTTTTTCCGGATTTATTAACCCCTTCCCCACATCATAAGCTATTCTTCTAGCGGAATCCACTATTTCCTGCCTTCCGCCGTAAGCAATCGCTAGGTTCAGGAAATAATTCGAATAGTTTTTTGTCATTTCCGAGACCTTTCGGATTCCCTCCTGCAAATCTTTGGGAAGCATATCAAGCATCCCGAAAAAGTTGACTTTTACTTTGTTTTTGTGAACCACGTGCTCCTTATCCTCAAGTATGTTTTCAATTTCTTTTCTAGCGAGGGAGAAAATGAAATCCAGCTCCCTCCTAGGGCGCTTCTCGAGATTTTCGAGAGACAGAACGTAAAAAGTCACAACCTTTACCCCGAGTTCTTTGCACCATTCAAGGATGTTTTTTATTTTTTTCAGGCCCCATTCGTGACCTTTCCAAGGCTTTTTCATTAAACGTCTCGCTAGCCTCCTGTTGCCGTCAGGAATGATTCCTACATGTTCAGGTACTGTTAAGATAAGCATCACCTCATTTTGGAGTTTATAAGAATTTTATAAGTTAGATATAAATAAATATCCATCTATGAATCCAGGTGTTGAAATGCGTTTTGAACTCCATTGCCATTCATGTTATTCAAGGGGAACGAAGATCCCATGCGAGGGTTTGGCAAAACCGGAAGAGATCGTTAGGAGAGCGAAAGCTCTCGGTCTTTCCGGTATCGCTATCACAGACCACAGAACCACGAGGGCTTGGGCTTCCGCCCGTAAAGAGGCAAAAAGACAGGGGATTTTATTCATTCCGGCAGTGGAATTACAAACGAATTCAGGACATTTAATAGCTTTAGGAATAACCGAACCCGTTGAAAACTTCCTAGAAGCCGATGAATCAATCGAAAGGATACACGAA
>CAYFVC010000027.1:0-3778 GCA_964346665.1 uncultured archaeon | reverse complement strand
GGTAAGGGTCGTTGTCTCATTCTCCTTTATCTCGTAACTCCTCACGAGCTTCACCGTCTTGGACGGGATTGTGAGATCATGCTCCTCCCCGTCAATCGTGACTTTCGCGCTATCCACATCCAGCCTTATCTGCGTGTATATACCCGCTGCCAGTTCCTTCTCCCCCAGATACGCTTTCACATCCTTTATCGCCACTAGATCAAACTTTTTCGCTTCCTCAACCACTGTAAACCACCCAGATTCGTTCCCTGCCTCCGCTACGTGAACCTGAACCTTCGATATCGTAACCTCTGCTTTCTCTATGTTCAGGGCTGGCTTGTCGGTTATCTGCAAAACAAGCTTTCCTGTCCCTGTCGGCGCAACGCACCCGCTCACCAATATCCCAAGAACCAATACCGCTAACAACAATTCTTTTTTCATATGAATAAATTATATTTGTTTTTATATATACTTCTATCGATACGGAAGCCAATGGTAAGAGACCCGAAAAATTTTATTATGGGAAGAGCACGGAATCGATCACGTGTATGACCCCGTTTTTACACTCGATATCCGTCTTCACGACATTTGCCTCGTTCACCCTTACGCCGTACGAAGTGTCTATTGAAAGTTCCCCGCCCTGCAAAGTTTTTACCGAATCCTTTTTATTCATGTCCTTTGACATTATTTTTCCTAGAACAACATGGTATTTCAGGACTGATGTAAGTTTATCCCTGTTGTTTACAATTTTTTCAAGCATTTCCTTGGGAAGTTTTGCAAAAGCCTCATCAGCGGGAGCGAAAACAGTGAAAGGGCCTTTGTCGTTAAGGACCTCCACCAGTTCTGCTTTCTTAACCGAATAAACCAATGTTTTGAAAGAACCAGCTTCTATCGCGGTTTTCAATATGTTTTTCATTCTACCCCCTGTCTTTCCCTCTCGGTGCTCGATAATCCGATTTAAAAACCACGAATATAAAGGTCCCCTTCACTTCCTAAACCAATTTGGCCGCGCAGGTTAACCATCTAAACCAAACATATAAATACCATGCCTTCAAGTTAGGATGATGGCAGAAGAAATCAAAGGAAAGGGGTGGCGTTCGTTTTCGAAAAAATACGAAGCCGGGGAAATAACGAACGGAACCGATATCAAGGTTTACAGCAGTAGCGGAGGCAGTAGCACGTACTATAAAGTGGCGAGAGGCGGGAAATTGAGATTTATAGGAACCGAAACAAGTTCACCGGAAAGCGTGATAGGCGAAAATGATTGGGAAGTGAAGTACGAAGGTGAACTATGACTGTAATATATAGGTGATCATATGGATCACATCACCAAAAATAGGAAAAAATGCCAAGATAGGCTGATAATTAGTGGAGGAACTCGCAAAAACCACGGAGAGTAAAAAGAGGTGAAATATGAACCGGGAAAAAGTCGAATATTACAGTGTTTTAACCGAAGGTGGAATAAAGGAGTATATAGCCGCATATTCCAGAGAAGCGGTTCTCTTAAATCTTGGTAGTCCGGACGATCCCAAAAGCACCACCCGTATATTTGGGTACAAACTGGAAACACTTAAAATGGTTACAGAAAAGGAGGCAAGAAGAGCGCCTTATTTTGATAAATTTGCAGAGGAATACGAACTGGATGGTGACGGGACATGGATTCTTGGGATAAAAAACAAGAAAAAACGAAAAGAATCCTCACAAGCTTAACACTCGCAATCGCTGCCGTTTTCGCTCAAGCCTAGATAGAAATACAACGAAGAAGAGCACGCTGGTTTTGACTTAGTTAACCTCCCTCAAAGCGCATATCCCAGCAGGATCACAATAAGTATCGCGAACACTATAAAGAATATAAAATAGTAGTACAGGTTAAATTGACCTTTCATCCCTCTCCCCATACAACCCATCAATTAATAATTGACACCACCAATTTAAATCAAAGTTCTGAATTATGAAATATGAAGAAAAATGTTATTCAGTTTGTATTGGGAATTGTAGTGGCGTTGATAGGAGCCGCAATAATGTTTCACGGAAACGTCTTCGGGGAGGAATACAATACAGGGATAGCGATTATTTTGGGCATTGTCGGAATAGGCCTGATAGCAACGTCCTCAATCCGAATTCTGAAATAGTACGTTTGGTTTTGAGGGGGTCTAAGATAATTCCTAATAAGTCTGGAATTATTAGATATTGAGGAAAAACTAACTTCTTGGTTAATCAAATATTAGTTTACCCTTTCTTTTTATCGTAACATTTCTTACAGTAATACTCCCAAACTTGTGAAGGATATAGTTGAACCGCTGTGGTTGATTCCTTTCTACATGTCTTGCACGTATTTCGCATAAGAAAATTTCCCGTTGCCTTTTCGGTACTCATAATCTTCTATTAATCATCTCCTAGTGTTCTTACTAATATATTGGAGCCGCATACATAAAAGAACCTTCTATATAGGTAGTCCTAAAGATATGTCTTACAAAAGTTTGCTAACCTAAGAACTAGTCCCTTCTCTTACTGAAACACTCTCTACAGTAAACAGGTCTGCCTTCTGTCGGCTTGAAAGGAACTTCACACTCTTGTCCACAATCAGCACAAACTGCTTTGTGCATTTCTCGCGGTCCGAAATCTCTCCTGAAACCTCTCCCGCCTGAGTCGTTTCCTCTCCTGTTTGAACCGTGTCTTTTGAAATCTCTCATATACAATCTCCTTTTAATAATATAGAAGGAATGAATCCTCGTATATTATCATTCGTATTGGGGTTGTATGTTTATAAATGCATAAAGGAGGTTTAACATACCTTTTTAAATCAAAGTTCTGAATTCTGGCTCACTATAAGTTTTTAACATTTTTATTCGAAATTTCAAAATGGTACTCAATTTCCCTCCCGAGCATTCCCACAGGTGGGCCGACCATGTGGATATATGGCTTTCCCGCTTGGGAGACCACCCCTACAAAAAAGAAAGGATTTCCGATGTCTGCTACAAGAGGAACGAGCTCTACAAAAACTATGAAGGAGGGGATTACTCCCCCCTCCTAACGTCCCTGATGTACGGACTCGGCATGAACGAGAAAATGGAAACCGAGGCCCGCTCCCTGCGCGAACTGTTCGACATAGATATCTCCATGGACGAAAAAATCACTGAAGACACCGATACCATGATGAAACTCTTCCTGTCCGACGCCAGGAAATTTCTTAAGGGAACGCCTTACGTATTAACAGCCGAGGATTCCGTTTTCAGGAATTACGACGACATTCTCCTGGAAATACCACGAAAGCAGGAACTCGAGAACGTATTTCATTCCAAACCCACAAATTCCAATAACCCGGATGACCTGATAAGGCTTTACATCTTGAGCAGGCTCGCCCAGGAATACTGGACCTTGAAAGGGGCGACAACCTCCTACCACCTCATAGACAAATTCGGTCACGAAGAATTCGGAAAAACCATAAGGGAAAACGCCAAAAACATTTCCTGGAGAATAACAGGGAAGCTCGCGAAGATAATCAAGCTCGCGAAAAAAGCAGGAATCAAGGACATGAAGGGGATGGAAACCGACCACGTGATAACCAAGGTAAGCGTACATGCCGAACCGTTCTCAAGGGAAAGCCACACCTTCTTCCACAACTGCCCCATATACGGATCCTACAAAATGACCGACAAAATCCTCGAACAAAAATACAACAAGCACGCATTCGATGAAGGGATCGACTTCTGCGACATCTGCGAAGAACATGGAAAACAAGCTGTAAACCTCCTCACCCCGGTCTTCATAAAACCAAAAGGAAGGTCAGGCAAACCCC